>CAKTZN010000142.1 GCA_934635545.1 uncultured Oscillospiraceae bacterium
ATCACCATCTCCAACGCCGTGTTCACCACCATTACCGGCGCCGCCGCCACCAACTGCTTCGGCGTCAAGGGCATGGCCTACCGATCCATGACGGACGGCCTTGTCCACCTGCTGCGCCCCGAGGCCATGAGCAAGGGCGTGAAGGTCACCTATAACGACGACAACACCGTGTCCATCGAGCTGCACATCATGGTGGACGCCGGGGTGAACATTGCCACCGTCTGCCGCGCCATTATGAGCGAGGTCAAGTATGTGGTCACCTGCAACACCGGTGTGGAGGTCCGGGACGTGAACGTCTGCGTAGACTCCGTCAGTAAAGGCTAAGGGAGGATCACAGCAAGATGATAGAAAAAATCAACGGCGCCGCCTTCAAGGATATGGTGCTGTTCGGCGCGGCCTGCATTGCCGGACAGAAGCAGGCCATCAATGACCTGAACGTTTTCCCCGTGCCGGACGGCGACACCGGCACCAACATGTACCTGACCATCCAGACCGCCTGCGCCGAGCTGAACAAGGCCGAGCCCGCCACCATCGACGACGCCGCCAAGATCACCGCCCGCGGTCTGCTGCGGGGTGCCCGGGGCAACTCCGGCGTCATCCTGTCCCTGCTGTTCCGGGGCATGTCCAAGTCCCTGAAGGGGCTGACCGAGGCCGACGGCGCGGCGCTGGCCGCCGCCATGCAGGAGGGCGTGGCCACCGCCTACGGCGCGGTGATGAAGCCTGCCGAGGGCACGGTGCTGACCGTCTCCCGTCTGGCCGCCCAGCGTGCCGCCGAGGCCGCCCAGGAGAACAACGCCGTGGAGTTCGTGCTGGAGGAGGCCATTCGCGCCGGCGAGGTGACCCTGGCCGAGACGGTGGAAATGAACCCCGTGCTGAAAAAGGCCGGTGTGGTAGACGCCGGCGGCAAGGGCTATCTGATCATTCTGGACGGCATGCTGCGCTGCCTGCGGGGCGAGGCCATCCCCGAGGTCAAGGACGAGCCCGAGGTCAAGGAAAAGGCCGACTTCGCCTCTCTGGAGGATGAGATCACCTTCACCTTCGACACCGTGTTCATCGTCCGCAAGACCATGGGCGAGAAGTCTCTGGAGCCCCTGCGTGCCTATCTGGACAGCATCGGCGACAGTCTGGTGATCGGTGAGGATGACGAGTGCTTCAAGGTACACGTCCACACCGATATCCCCGGCCACGCGCTGACCGAGGCCCAGAAGTACGGCACCCTGGAGCTGGCCAAGATCGAGAATATGCGCACCCAGCGGGACGATCTGGCGGCTGGCCGCCAGGCCCACAGCACCGACGATCTGGACGCCGTAGAGGCCGAGCTGGAGGCCCAGGAGAACGCCGTGGCCCCCGCCGAAAAGCGCTTCGGCTTCGTGGCCGTGTGCGCGGGCGACGGCCTGGCCGATACCTTCCGCGCCTTGGGCGTGGACACCATCGTGTCCGGCGGCCAGACCATGAACCCCTCCACCGAGGCCATCCTTAAGGAGGTCAACCGCACTCCCAGCGAGGTGGTGTTCATCCTGCCCAACAACAAGAATATCATCATGGCCGCCCAGCAGTGCGAGGGTCTGACGGAGAAGCAGATCATCGTCATCCCCACCGCCACCGTGCCCCAGGGCATCACCGCCATGATGAGCTTCGACCCCGATGAGAACGATCCCCAGACCATCGCCCAGGCCATGGTGGCCGCCGCCCAGACGGTGTCCACCGCCCAGATCACCTACGCCGCCCGCAACTCCGATTTCGACGGCTTCGCCATCAACGAGGGCGACTATCTGGCGCTGCTGGACGGCAAGCTGTTCGGCACCAGCCGCAGCATGGACGAGCTGCTGGAGAAGCTGAGCCAGCACGCCGCGCAGGCCGGTGCGGAATACATCAACATCTACACCGGCGAGGGCGTGTCCGAAGAGGAGGGCGCCAAGACCGAGGCCCTGTTCGCCCAGTGCTGCCCCGACGCCGAGGTGGCGGCAATCCCCGGCGGCCAGAGCGTCTACTTCTATATCATCTCCATCGAATAAGAAAAAAGGAGGGCTTTGCCCTCCTTTTTCTCTGATCATGCCGCCGCAGGCGACATACCGCAGTTTTTCACTCTTCGTTTTTATCTTTTCACTGAAAAAGAGCTGTCACGGTTGTGACAGCTCTTTTTATCACTTAGTACGCCACGCCCCAGTAGATGTCGGTGGTGCACTCCTTGCCGCACACCGGGCACTTGCCGGTGGTGCCGGACTGCTTCAGCGGCATGCAGCGGCTGGACACACCGGCCTTCTCCTTCATGGCCAGCTCACACTCCAGGCTGCCGCACCACTTGGTGCGGGCGAAACCGCCGCGGCCCTGGGCCATATCCCGCACCTCTTCCCAGGTGGTCAGGTCGAAGGTGTTCTCCTCCAGGTTCTTCTCCGCCATGGCATACAGGTTGTCGTGGACATCCTTCAACAGGCTCTGTACAGCGGACTCCAGGTCGGCCAGGGGCACGAAGGTCTTCTCGCCGGTATCGCGGCGGGCGATGCAGCACTGCTCCTTCTCCATATCCTTGGGGCCGATCTCCACGCGCAGGGGCACGCCCTTCATCTCGTACTGGGCGAATTTCCAGCCGGGGGACTGTTCACTGTCGTCCATCTTCACCCGCAGGTCGATGGCCGTCAGGCGATCCTTCAGGGCGGCGGCGGCATCCAGCACGCCAGGCTTATGCTGGGCAATGGGGACGACGACTACCTGGATGGGCGCCACGGCGGGCGGCAGCGCCAGGCCGTTGTTGTCGGAGTGGGTCATGATGCACGCGCCGATCAGGCGGGTGGTGCTGCCCCAACTGGTCTGGAAGGGATACTGCAGCTTATTGTCCCGGCCGGTGAAGGTCACGTCATAGGCGCGGGAGAACTTGTCACCGAAGTAGTGGCTGGTGCCGGACTGGAGGGCCTTGCGGTCCTTCATCATGGCCTCGATGGTATAGGTGGCCTCGGCGCCGGCAAACTTCTCCTTGTCGGTCTTGCGGCCCTTCACCACCGGCATGGCCAGGGCGTCGCGGCAGAAGTCAGCGTAGCAGTTGAGCTGCTGCTCAGTCTCAGCAATGGCCTCCTCGGCGGTCTCGTGGATGGTGTGGCCCTCCTGCCACCAGAACTCGCGGCTGCGCAGGAAGGGACGGGTGGTCTTTTCCCAGCGGATGACGGAGCACCACTGGTTGTACAGCATGGGCAGCTCACGATAGCTCTGCAGCACGTTGTGCCAGTGGTCGCAGAACATGGTCTCGGAGGTGGGACGGAAAGCCAGGCGCTCCTCCAGGGGCTCACTGCCGCCGTGGGTGACCCAGGCCACCTCAGGGGCGAAGCCCTGCACCAGCTCACCCTCCTTCTTCAGCAGGCTCTCCGGGATCAGAACGGGCATCGCCACGTTGACGTGGCCGGTCTTCTTGAACATACCGTCCATAATGCGCTGGATGTTCTCCCAGATGGCATAGCCATAAGGGCGCAGGATCATGAAGCCCTTCACGGACGCGTAGTCCACCAGCTCCGCCTTCAGGCAGATATCGGTGTACCACTTGGCGAAGTCCACCTCCATCGGGGTGATGGCTTCCACATTTCTCTGGTCTTTTGCCATAACGTATAACCTCAATTCCCGCGCCGCATGCGCGTTATTCTCGAAATTTTATTGTACCGGCAAACCGGCTGTTTGTCAAGATTCCCCGCCCGATCTGTCGGAATTTTGCGCCGCACGGACCATTTCCCGCCGCTGACGGCGCTGCTCCTTGCGCAACAGCCGCTTTTTGCGACATTTCCGTGTCTCCCACCACGCCGAGGCATCCAAACACAGCAACAGGAGAAGTCCACCCGCAAGCAGAAAGCCCATCGTCAGCAATATGCCTCTCGTCATCCGCGCACTGTGATTGCTGTCCTCCAGCGAAAAGAGTTCCGCCCCCGCCTTTGACATGGCCGCCACGAAGGGCAGTTTTCGCCACAGCCGGTGCGTATTGTCATAGACCCGGACCTGCAATTCACCCGGCGCATCAAGTATCGTCGCTGACAGCTTTTCGTAACACTCGCTGTCCATTATATACACCGTGCCGCCCGCCCCATATAACTGTGGTATCGCCCGCATGTAGTCCGGGCTCATCCTTTCATAGATGATCTTCTCCGCCTCCACGGTCAGCGCTTTCGTGTTATCCATGGTGTAAATGGGCTGATTAAAGCCCAGCAGCAGGAGAAAAGCAGCCAGCACTGCCCAGGTTACCGCAGCAGCCACTTCGCTCCATCTGATTTTCTTCCACCTCCGCCGCATTTCCTCACCCCGCAATTCGTCGGATGTTCCGGCTCCAGTATAGCATATCCCACAGCCCAGGGCAAATCTGCTCCAACGGTACGTTATCAACCGCCGTGAGAAAGGTGGATCCCCTCCGTCGCCACAGTAGAAGCCGCTGATGTAAAGGATTGTAGGGGCGGGCGACTCTGCCCGCCCCTACATGCCGCATCCGCTCTTCGGGCAAAGTCCTACCGCCATCCTTGTCCGTTGCCAACTCATTGCACCGCTGACCTCGTCGTGTCTGCCAATGCCCGCCCCCCCATTCGGGGTCAGCCATTGGGACACTTCCTTGAAAGCGGCTTGCTGCATCCGCCACTGGCGGCGCTGCGCCGCTTTCCTTCTCGCTAACGCAACATGCCACCGGCATGTTGTTCCCGGTCTCAACACCTTCCAGGTGTGTGAGACCGGAGCTCGTTTCGAGCCTATAACCGCTTCTGATAAGAATAATAACCACCCAACAGGGTGGTTATTATTCTTGGCAGGGGCAGAAAGGCTCGAACTCTCGACACGCGGTTTTGGAGACCGCTGCTCTACCAACTGAGCTATACCCCTGTATGAAACAGCTTGCGCTGTGATTGTAAAATGGTGGGCCTTCGGGGACTCGAACCCGGGACCGGACGGTTATGAGCCGTCTGCTCTAACCAACTGAGCTAAAGGCC
>CAKTZN010000143.1 GCA_934635545.1 uncultured Oscillospiraceae bacterium
GCTGGAAAAGGGGCATACTGTGAAGGAGACAGACTTCTTCCCGGCGGGTGAGCCGGGACGGCGGCTGCTCTACTGAAGCAAAGGAGGACAAGACCATGATCATGGACGGCTGTCAGGGAAAGCCCCGCACGCCTACCATCCGGGAGAAGACCTGCCCCGTGTGCGGCAATACCATCGAGATATTTTCCACCGATACCCAGGTGACCTGCGACAAGTGCGGTTTTGTGGCGTATAACGACGCGCTGAGCTGTGTGCAGTGGTGCCAGTATGCCCGCAAGTGCGTGGGCGACGAGATGTATGAGCGGATGATGGAGATCGCCCGCCGCCAGAAGGCGGAGCGCGCCACCAAGGAGGAGCGGGAGATGACCATTGCGGAACAGAAAGCGGCGCTGCGGAAGAAGCTGCGGACCATGGAGCGCATTTTGCCCCAGAGCTATCGGGACGAGAGCGCCGCGGCCATCTGCCGCCGCGTGACCGAGCTGCCGGAATATCAGGCGGCACAGGTGGTATTCGCCTTTGTGGGCACAGAGCGGGAGATCGACACCACGGCGCTGCTGCGGGACGTACTGGACAGCGGCAAAACCCTGTGTCTGCCCCAGTGCGGCGCGGCGCACAGTATGGCCCTGTGCCATGTGACGTCGCTGACGCAGTTGAAGCCGGGTGCGTATGGCATTCTGGAGCCGGTGGAGGACTGTCCGCTGCTCCGGGTGGAGGACATCGGCTTCGTGGCGACGCCGTGCCTCTCCTGCGATATGCGGGGCGACCGGCTGGGTCAGGGCGGCGGCTACTATGACCGGTTCTTTGACCGCTATCACGGCCCGGCGGCCCTGCTGTGCCGGGAAAAGCTGCTGTCGGACCAGGTGCCCATGGAGCCCCACGACAAGCGATTTGCCCTTATTGTCACGGAGAAGGACGTGTACCGGGTATAAAAAAGAACGCTGTGCGAAAGCACAGCGTTCTTTTTTATGCTTTTTTACTTCAGTTCACCGTTGGCGGCGGCGGTCAGGTAGGCGTTGATGAAGCCGTCGATGTCGCCGTCCATCACTGCCTGGATGTTGCCCATTTCGTAGCCGGTGCGGGTGTCCTTGGCCAGGGTGTAGGGCATGAACACATAGGAGCGGATCTGGCTGCCCCATTCGATCTTCATCTGTACGCCCTTGATGTCGCTGATCTTCTCGGCATGCTGCTGCAGCTTCAGCTCCGCCAGCTTGGCCTTCAGCATCTTCATGGCGTTGTCGCGGTTCTGGAACTGGCTGCGCTCCGTCTGGCAGAACACCACGATGCCGGTGGGCAGGTGGGTCAGACGGACGGCGGAGGAGGTCTTGTTGATGTGCTGGCCGCCTGCGCCGGAGGAACGGCAGGCCTGCATTTCGATCTCGTCGGGCCGGATCTCGATCTCGCTGTCGTCGGCCAGCTCAGGCATGACCTCCAGCGCGGCGAAGCTGGTCTGGCGGCGGGCGTTGGCGTCGAAGGGGGAGACGCGCACCAGACGGTGGACGCCGTTCTCGCTCTTCAGGTAGCCGTAGGCGTTCTCGCCCTCGATGAGGATGGTGGCGGACTTGATGCCCGCTTCTTCACCGGCCTCGTAGTCCATGAGCTGATAGGTATAGCCGTGGCGCTCGGCCCAGCGGGTGTACATGCGGTAGAGCATCTCCGTCCAGTCCTGGGCCTCGGTGCCGCCGGCACCGGCGTGGAAGGTGAGGATGGCGTTGTTGGCGTCATACTCGCCGGAGAGCAGGGCGGCCAGACGGCGCTCACTGATCTCCTTCTGGAGCTTCTCGTAGCCCTCCATCACGTCGGGAAGCTGGGAAGCGTCGTCCTCCTCCTGGGCCATCTCGCACAGGGTCAGGGTATCCTCCCACTCGCTGACCAGACGGTCATGCTTCTTGATCTTGTTCTCCAGGCGCTTGATCTGCTGGCTCACCTTCTGGCTGCGCTCCAGATCGTTCCAGAAGCCGTCCTGCTCCGTCTCCTTCTGAAGGGCGGACAGCTCCTCGCGGGCCTTGGGGATGCCCAGGGCCTTTTCCAGCTCACCCAGGGTGGGCTCCAGCGCCAGCAGCTTCTGCTTATAATCATCGTATTCGATAACGGCCATATGTGTCGATCTCCTTATATCGTAAATTTCAGTAACCAAACTATTATATCCGGAAAAACGGTATCTGTAAAGGGGCATCAGGGTGTTTCCGGCATTTCCGGGACATTTTCCGCAGGATAGGGGTCGCTCGTCCGGTGATGACGCAGCAGCATGGCGGCGTTTTCCTCCGCGCGCAGGTTGCGGAACACCCGGCGCATCATCACCAGCGTCAGGGCAAAGGACAGCACATCCGCCACCGACTGGGCCAACTGCACGCCGAGCTGATCCAGCCACAGGGGCATCAGCAGCACGGCGGGGATGAAGAACAGGCCCTGGCGGGCGGCGGCCAGGATGGTGGCGGGTACGGTTTTGCCCATGGTCTGGGTCATCATGTTGCTGACCAGGGCGTAGGCCGCCAGGGGGAAGGTGAGGCACTGACACCGCATGGCCACCGTGCCGAAGGCCACCACCTCCGGGTCGTCCCGGAAGATGGCCACCAGTTGGGGCGCAAAGGCGTAGCCCACGATGGAGGCCACCACCAGGAAGATGGTGCCCCATTTGACGCAGAAGCGGAAGCCCTGCCGCACCCGGTCATAGAGCTTGGCGCCGTAGTTGAAGCCGCACACCGGCTGGAAGCCCTGGCCGAAGCCGATGAGGGCGGAGTTGGCCATGGTCATGACGCGGCTCACCACGCTCATGGCGGCGATGGCCGCGTCGCCGTACAGGCCGGAGGCGGTGTTCAGGCAGATGGTGGAGATGGCCATCAGGCTCTGGCGGCACAGGCTGGGGAAGCCGCCCCGGAGGATCTCCTTGAAAATGTGGCGGGTGAAGCGGATCTTGCTGGGATGGAGCCGCAGGTTGCCGCCCCGTGTGCAGCCGAACAGCAGCAGGCCGAAGGAGAAGAGCTGACCGATGATGGTGGCCAGAGCCGCACCCTTGATGCCCATTTTGAAGGTGAAGATCAGCAGGGGGTCCAGACCCACGTTGATGACGGCGCCGGCCACGATGCCGATCATGCTGTATATGGCACTGCCCTGGAAGCGGAGCTGATTGTTCAGCACGAAGGAGGCGGTCATATACGGCGCGCCCAGCAGGATGATCCGCAGATAGTCGCAGGCGTAGGGCAGGATGGTGTCGGTGGAGCCCAGCAGACGGGCCAGGGGCTGCAGAAAGAGCTGGCCCAGGATCAGCACTACCACACCGGCGGAAAAGGCCAGCGTCACGGCGGTGATGGCCATGGTCTCGGCGTCCTCGGTCTCGTGGCGGCCCAACTGGCGGGAGATGTAGTTGCCGCTGCCCTGGCCGAAGAAAAAGCCGGTGGCCTGGATAATGGCCATCAGCGAAAAGACCACGCCCACCGCACCGGTGGCCGCGTTGGAGTGCATCAGGCCCACGAAGAAGGTGTCCGCCAGGTTGTACACCGCCGTTACCAGCATGGAGATGATGGTGGGCACCGCCATCTCGCACACCAGCTTACCCACCGGGTCGGCGGTCAGGTGGCGGTATTTCTCCTCCTGCAGAAGGTTGGCCTCTTTCAGATGCTTTGTCTCGTGAATGTGGTGGTTGTGATACATAGAACCCTCATTTTCTGTGATTTCTTTACCTATTTTTTATGATAACATGGTTTTTTCTGTAAATCAAGACCATTGACCAACGGCACGGCCTGCACTATAATAGCAGCTAAGAAAAAAGACTTTTCGGTAAAAGGAGTTTGACCGATATGAACGAGATCTATGTGACCGGACACCGCAATCCCGACACGGATTCCATCGTGGCCGCCATGTCCTACGCCGCGCTGAAGAACGCGCTGGGCGAAAAGGAATATGTGGCGGTGCATCTGGGCACCATCAGCGACGAGACCAACCGAATGCTGAAGCGCTTCGGCTTCAAGCCGCCCCGCTTTATCCAGAATGTTCGTACCCAGGTGCGGGATCTGGACTTTGACCGGCCGCCCTGCCTGGACGCCTCTGTCACCATGGATCGGGCGTGGCAGTTGATGCGCAGCCAGAAGATCTCCGCCATCCCCGTCACCAACGAGGACGGCACGCTGTACGGCATGCTGTCCGCCGGTGACATCGCCACCTTCAGCCTGAACACCATTGCCAACCCCGTGGTGGAGGAGGTGCCCATGTTCAACCTCCTCAGCGTTATCGAGGGGCGCGTCGTGGGCGAGGGCGGTGACCTGGTGGATACCCTGTCCGGCAGCGTGTCCATCGCCCTGCCCCAGAGCTGCGAGAACCTGCTGTTTGACGGCTCCGACAGCATCGTGCTGTGCGGCAGCCAGCCGGATATGATCCGCCGGGCCCTGGACATGCAGGTGTCCTGCCTGATCCTGTGCCAGACGGATGTGGATCCCGAGTGGATCAAGGATGCGGGTAAGACCTGCATCATCTCTACCCCCTTTGACGCCAGCCGCGTCCACCGGCTGATCTATCAGGCCATCCCCATCTCCCGGCCCTGCGCCACGGGGAATCTGATCTGCTTCCACCTGGACGACTACATCGACGACGTCCGCGAGGTGGTGCTGAAGAGCCGCTACCGCTGCTACCCCGTGCTGGACGAGGAGGAGAAGGTCGTGGGTACCCTGTCCCGTTACCACTTGCTACGGCCGAGACGCAAGCAGGTGGTACTGGTGGATCATAACGAGCTGTCCCAGACCGTGCCGGGCATCGAGCAGGCGGAGATCCTGGCCATTGTGGATCACCACCGTCTGGCGGATATCCAGACCCGGCAGCCCATCAATGTCCGCAACGAGCCGGTGGGCAGCACCAACACCATCATCACCTCCATGTATCAGGAGCACGGCGTCATGCCCTCGCC
>CAKTZN010000144.1 GCA_934635545.1 uncultured Oscillospiraceae bacterium
CCTTTGACACCAACGGCCTTGTGGTGCGTGAGGCGGCGGCCTGCGGCCTTGCCAGCGTGCTGATCGCCGGAAGCTGCGCCGCCGAGGATGTCACCGACGGGCAGAACGGCTTCTTTATCGAAGAAAACGCCGCTTCCATGGCGGCCATGCTGCGCCGTCTGATCCCCCAGCGGGCGCTGATGTGCCGTGTGGGCGAAAACGCCCAGAAGGAAATTTATATCTCGTGGGACGATTCCATCACCAACGCCTGCCGCCGGTACGAGGTGGTGCTGGATAACTTCCGCCGCGGACTGTATCCCGTCCACGACACCCCTGCCGACGAACTGCTGCGGGGCACGGCGGAGTCGCTGGACGCCATCAACCGTGTCCGGGCTGCCCGCGACCAGCTCCGCGCCGCCATGGATGAGGATGTCCGCCAGTGGCACGACGAAGTGCAGGAGAACCGCCTCCGCGCCCAGGAGAACCGGGAGAAATTTCAGGAAAAGCTGACGCAGCTTCGTCAACGGATCGACCGGTATCTGTAAAAAGGCTTGCGGTATGTGCCGCGTTATGATACCATAAAGACATCCCGCCCGCTTCCGGGCATTGAATCAAAAGGAACAAGGACATATGAATATAAAAATTTCCGCAGACAGCACCTGCGACCTGTCCCCCGAGCTGATCGCCCGCTATGACATCGGCATCTCGCCCCTGTACATCGTCCGGGACGGCGAATCCCTGGTGGACGGCGTGGACATCACCCCCGACGAGATCTACGCCCATGTGGAGCAGGGCGGCAGCATGTGCTCCACGGCGGCGGTGTCGGTGTACGACTATGCGGAGTTCTTCCGCAAGGAGCTGGAGAGCGCCGACGCGGTGGTGCACTTCCACATCTCCGGCGACATGTCCGCCTGCTATCAGAACGCCTGCATCGCGGCGGCGGAGGTGGGCAATGTCTACCCCGTGGACGCCCGCAATCTCTCCACCGGCATCGGCCTGCTGGTGCTGGAGGCGGCGGAGCTGGCCCAAAAGGGTGAGCTGACCGCCCAGGAGATCCAGCAGCGGATGAACCAGCGGCGGGAGCTGCTGGACGTCAGCTTCGTGGTGGAGCAGTTGGGCTATCTCCGCAAGGGCGGCCGCTGCTCCAGCGTGGCGGCCCTGGGCGCCAACATGCTGTCCCTGCGGCCCTGCATCCAGGTGAAGGACGGCAAGATGGGCGTAGGCAAGAAGTACCGGGGCGCCTACCAGAAGTGCCTGCTGCAATACGTGAAGGAGCGTCTGGAGGGTCACGACGACATTGACACCCACCGCATTTTCATCACCGAGTCCGGCGGCTTCACGGCGGAGGAGGTGGCCCAGGTGGCCGAGGCGGTGCGCAGCTATCAGCCCTTTGAAGAGGTGCTGCACACCCGCGCCGGCTGCACGGTCTCCAGCCACTGCGGTCCCCGCACCCTGGGCATCCTGTACTTCCACACGAAATGACAAAGAAAGAACACCCCGGTAGGGGTGTTCTTTTTTGTCAGTGAAGAGTGAAGAGAGAAAAGTGAAGAACTTCGGTGTGCCGCAGTGCGGCACAATTAAAATCATGCCGCCTGCGGCGGCATACCACAACTTTTCACTCTTCACTATTATCTTTTCACTCAGCAAAAGAGGACGCTTTGCGTCCTCTTTTGCTGTTATTCCGGTTCCCTTAACGCCACGGCCTCCTCGGTGAAGGGGGTGTCCTGCAGATCCAGCAGCTTGGTGGTCAGCAGGCGGGAGAAGTTGGTCATCACCCCCGTGGACAGCACAAAGCTGTTCACGTCCGCCTGATCCGCCGTCTCCGCCGCCAGAAGCTGGGCGGCCATGCCCTCCACCATGGACACGAAGATCCGGGCCGAGTCGGTGTACTGCTCCACAAAGGCCTCGTAGGTCTTTTTGACCTCCTCCTCCGTCAGCCCGTTGGGCAGGATCTTCTGGATCTCCGACATGGTCAGGCTCTGCTTCAGGGCGCAGATCATGATGAGATAGGCGATGTGGATGCGGTTATACTTCTTCTTTTCCGGCGCGGGCATCAGCTTCATGCGCACATAGTTGTTGATGGCGCTGGTGGTGATGATCTGCTCCTCCTTCTCCTTCCTGGGCAAAAAGGGGAGGTACCGGCTCAGCAGCGTCAGCACCTGATCCATATAAAGGCCCAGCGTGGGGATCTGCTCCCAGGTGGGCAGGCGATAGCGCTGCAGATAGTAGCTCCACCGCCGCAGCTTACCGGCCACCAGCCGGGAATCGTATTTTTCGTGCATGTTTTGTCCTTCTCTCCTGTGGGTGCGTATATTACTTGTTCAGTATAACACATACTGTGAAAAATGACAAGTCAAACCGCACCGCGGTATTGACATGTCTCAAAAAGTCGATATAATAATATGCATCATTAGATACAAACGAGGTATTCATTATGTCCTTTGCCATCTCCACCGATACTTCCGCCAATCTGCCCACCGCGGAGCTGCAATGGCACCAGCTATACCTGCTGCCCTTTTCCTATATTGTCGATGATGTCGAGCACCAGTGCCTTGACCTGACCGCCTTTGACGGCGACGCCTACTATGAGCTGCTGCGCCATACCCCCGCCAGCACCTCCATGATCTCCATGGATCAGTACCGCCGGTTGTGGGAGCCCCTGCTGCAGGAGGGACAGGACGTGCTGCATGTGGGCATGTCCTCCGGCATCAGCGGCGCGTACCAGTCGGCGGTGATGGCCGCCCGTGAGCTGCGGGAGGCGTATCCCGATCGCCGCCTGGTGGTGTTCGATACCCGCGCCGCCTCGCTGGGCGAGGGCATCCAGGTGCTCCACGCCGCCACCTGCCGCGAGGCGGGCTATACCCTGGACGAGACGGTGCGTGAGCTGACGGAGCTGCGTCCCCGCATCCGCCAGATCTTCACCGTGGACGACCTGATGCACCTGCGCCGGGGCGGCCGCGTGTCCGCCGTGTCCGCCGCCGTAGGCACCGCCCTGCGGATCAAGCCCCTGCTGAAGGGGGACGAGGCGGGCCGCATCGTGGTGTTCGGCAAGGTGCAGGGCCGCAAGCGTTCCGTCCGGGCCCTGGCGGACAACTTCGCCGCCAATGCCGAGCTGCTGGGCCGCTGGCCCGTGGGCATCGCCCACGCCGGATGCCGGGACGAGGCCCTGGCCCTGGCCGCCATGCTGAAGGAGTACGACCCCAAGGCCCGCGTCATCGTGGTGGACTACGAGCCCGTCACCGGCAGCCATGTGGGCCCCGGTGCGCTGGCCATGTTCTATGTGGCCAAGGAGCCGTGGCCTTCGGCTATTTGCTGAACATTTGCCGTCCGTCATCGGCGGACTTTGTGCGTCCTGCCCATAGACACGGCCCTGGGGATAAGCCTATAATAACAGTAGACTTTTGAAAGGGAGAAAACACCGTATGATGCTTCGCGCCTGTTGTGATAGCTGTCTGTCCATGTGTTGCATGGGCACGCTTCGCTGTGCGCTGGAAGGTCATACGTTTTCCCACCGCGTCGAGAAATAGGCGCGGAAGGTGTGTTGATTCACGCAGAGGGTGTATGAGCTTCATACACCCTCTGTTTTTTTGCGCATAGCATGAGACGAATGAAAAAAAGATTATTATAGAGAAAAGAAAGGACAGATCTTATGGCCATCTATCATTCCGTATCCCAGCTTGTGGGCAATACCCCCCTGCTGAGCGTGGACAACTACGTCCGCCGGCGTCAACTGAACGCTTCCATCCTGGTAAAGCTGGAGCGCTTCAACCCCGCGGGAAGCGCCAAGGACCGCATCGCCCTGGAGATGCTGGATCAGGCGGAGGCCACCGGCGCACTGCAGCCCGGCGGCACCGTCATCGAGCCCACCTCCGGCAATACCGGCATCGGCCTGGCGGCCATGGCCGTGGCCCGTGGCTACCGCGTGATCCTCACCATGCCCGCCTCCATGAGCGCCGAGCGCCGCGCCATGCTGAAGGCCTACGGCGCCGAGCTGGTGCTGGTGGAGACCGGCGGCATGGCCGGTGCCGTGGCCAAGGCGGAGGAGCTGGCCGCCTCCATCCCCAACAGCTTCATCCCCAGCCAGTTCGATAACCCCGCCAACCCCGCCGCCCACTATAAGACCACCGGCCCCGAGATCTGGCGGGATACCGAGGGTCATGTGGACATCTTCGTGGCGGGCGTGGGCACCGGCGGCACCATCAGCGGCACCGGCCGCTATCTCAAGGAGCAAAACCCCAACGTCCGTATCGTGGCGGTGGAGCCCGCCTCCTCGCCCCTGCTGAGCCAGGGCCACGCGGGCCCTCACGGCCTGCAGGGTATCGGTGCCAACTTCGTCCCCGGCAACTATGACGCCAGCCTGGTGGATGAGATCGTCACCGTCACCGACGAGGACGCCTATCGTACCGGCCGCCTGCTGGCCCGTACCGAGGGCATCATGGCGGGCATTACCTCCGGCGCGGCCCTGTGGGCCGCCGATGAGCTGGCCCGCCGCCCCGAGAACAAGGGCAAGACCATCGTGGCCCTGCTGCCGGACGATGGCAACCGTTACCTGTCCACACCCCTTTGGTCGGAGGAATAACCGTGTACGAGGAATATATCTGCAACGCGGCCCGCACAATGGCCGAAACCATGAAAAACGCTGACATCCCCATGTACGGCAGCCGTCTGCGCCTGCCTGACCGCAAGGCTATCATCACACTGCTGAAGGAAATGCGTCAGCTGATGTTCCCCGCCTATTTCGGCGACCCCGCCCTGATGACGCTGGCGGCGGCGGACTATGCCGCGCTGCTGCTGGAGCGGATCGAAACCAGTCTCTCCCGGCAGATTGCGCTGGCGCTGCCCCTGGAAGACGAGGGCCGCGCACCCCAGATCGCCCGCGAGGTGGTGGAGCAGCTGCCCCGTATTCAGC
>CAKTZN010000145.1 GCA_934635545.1 uncultured Oscillospiraceae bacterium
AGCGAGCCGCAGGCGATGCCGTCGTCATCGTCCCGGCTGTAGCCGTTGGCGTTGCCGTAGGGGTCGCAGGAGGGCGCGCCCAGGAACGCCACGTCGATGTGCAGCTCACCGCTGCGGATGGCGCTGGCCCGCCCGCCGTGGGAGCGAAACACCACCGGGCAGTCCATAAGACCCCGGGACACCTCCTCCGCCAGCTCACCCCGGAGGCCGGAGGTCTCGATATGGGTGATGACGCCGCTTTTGATGTGGCGGATCAGGGGCGCGTGGACGGAGGCCAGGGAGGAGGCCGCCAGCGTCAGGTTCTTATAGCCCATCTCCGCCAGCTTGTCCACCACCATGTTGATGATGTGGTCGCCGTTGCGGAAGTGGTGGTGGAAGCTGATGGTCATGCCGTCGCGCAGCCCTGTGCGGCGGATGGCCTCCTCCAGCGAGGGCACCACCTTGTTCTGCTGATGATACCGCTCCCGGAAGGTGGCGGTCTTCTTCTGCCCGGCCCCGGCGAACACGCCGTGGTTGCTGATCTCGTCGATATGGGGAATCTTGTTCACTTCTACCATGTTACAGCTCCTCCACTTCGTCGGCCTTGCTGCCTGCCTCGTACAGCTCCAGCAGCCGCTTGGCCCGGGTGACCACGGGCTTGTCGATCATCTTGCCGTTCAGGCTGGCCACGCCGCTGCCCCGTGCGTTGGCCTCGGCGATGGCCTCCATAATGGCCCGCGCCTTGTTGAGATCCTTCTCGCTGGGCATAAACACCTTGTGCAGCGGCTCGATCTGCCGGGGATTGATGATGGATTTGCCGTCAAAGCCCAGCTTCTTGATGAGGGTGGCCTCGGCGATGAAGCCCTCCTCATCGTTGACGTTGGAGAACACCGTGTCCAGCGCGGCGATGCCGGCGGCCCGGGCGGCGTTCAGGATCATGCACCGGGCAAAGAGAAGCTCGATGCCGTCGCTGCGGGTGGTCTTCAGATCGGTGACGTAGTCCTCCGCGCCCAGCGCGATACCGATGAGGCGGTCGCTGGCCCTGGCGATCTCCACGGCGTTCAGCACGCCGTTGGCGCTCTCGATGGCGGCCATCATGCCGGTGGTGCCCACGGGGATACCGGCCTCCCGCTCAATGCGCTCGATCTCCCGCTCACAGTCGATGACATCCTGGGCGCTGTCGGTCTTGGGCAGGCGCACCACCTGCACACCGGCCCGGACGACGGCCTCCAGATCCTCGATGCCCAGACCGCTGGAGAGGTCGTTGATGCGCACCACCGTCTCCTTTGTGCCGAAATGCAGCGTTTTCAGGGCGTTATACACCAGAAAGCGGGCTGCGTCCTTCTCGGTATAGGCCACGCTGTCCTCCAGGTCGAACATGATAGAGTCCGCACCGTAGATGTGGGCGTCCCGGATCATGCCGGGGTTGTTGCCGGGCACGAACATCATGCTGCGGCGCAAGCGATCCTTTTTATACATCCTGCCGCACCTCCCATGTGTAGTCGTGGCACTCCGCCGCGCGGGTCAGGGCGGTGGCCACCCGCGCCCGGACAGTGCAGTCCAGCGCGCCCTTATCCACGGCGGTGATCACGGCGTTCTCCACGCCGTAACCGGCCACCGTCTCACGGATGACGGCGATGATCTGCTTGCCGAACTGCTGATAGACGCTGCTGGTCAGCTCCACCTGCACGCCGCCTGCGTCGGACGGCTCCACGGTGATCATAATGTCGTTGGATTCCATAGTCCCGGCATTGCCGGTGGTGATCAGTTTCATAGACGGCCTCCTTACAGCGCGGCTTCCAGATTCTGACGGATGGCGGCGATGAACTGGGCGGAGGTGACGGGATGGGCCTCAAAGCCCTCGTCCACCAGACCGGCCAGATCCTTGGTCATGGTGCCCTGATTCAGCGTGGCGAAGCAGGCACTTTCCAGCTTGTCGGCAAAGGCGGCCAGCTCGGCAAGGCCGTCCAGTTGACCGCGCTTGCGCAATGCGCCCGTCCAGGCGAAGATGGTGGCCATGGGGTTGGTGGAGGTCTCCTCGCCCTTGAGATGCTTGTAGTAGTGGCGGGTCACGGTGCCGTGAGCGGCCTCGTACTCCGTCACCCCGTCGGGGGACACCAGCACGGAGGTCATCATGGCAAGAGAGCCAAAGGCGGTGGAGATCATGTCGCTCATCACGTCGCCGTCATAGTTCTTCAGCGCCCAGATAAAGCCGCCCTTGGAGCGGATCACGCGGGCCACGGCGTCGTCGATGAGGGTATAGAAGTAGGTGATGCCCAGTTCGGCGAACTTTTCCTTGTAGTTGTTCTCGTACTCCTCCTCGAAGATGCGCTTGAACTCGCCGTCGTACACCTTGGAGATGGTGTCCTTGGTGGAGAACCACAGATCCTGCTTGTTGGCCATGGCGTACTGGAAGCAGCTCTTGGCAAAGGCGCGGATGCTCTTCTCCGTGTTGTGCTGGCCCTGCCACACGGCGGGCCCCTTCACAGTCTGGACGGTCAGCGTCTTCTCCGCGCCGCTCTCGCCCTTGAAGGTCAGCGTGGCGGTGCCGGGCTCGTCGGTGACCATGTCCACGGCCTTGTACATGTCGCCATAGGCGTGACGGGCCACGGTGATGGGCTTTTCCCAGTTTTTCACCACCGGGTGGATAAAGGGCACCACGATGGGGGCGCGGAAGGCGGTGCCGTCCAGATAGGCGCGGATGGTGCCGTTGGGGCTCTTCCACATCTCGGTCAACTGGGGATACTCCTCCATCCGCTGCTTGTTGGGGGTGATGGTGGCGCACTTGACGGCCACGCCCAGACGCGCCGTGGCCTTGGCGGCGTCCACGGTCACCTGATCTTTGGTCTCGTTGCGGTGCAGCAGGCCCAGATCGTAGTATTCGGTCTTCAGCTCCACGAAGGGCAGGATCAGCTCATCCTTGATCATCTGCCACAGCACGCGGGTCATTTCGTCGCCGTCCATCTCCACCAGCGGCGTTGTCATTTTGATCTTATCCATAGTGCGTGTCCTTTCATATATGTATTGTTGTATAGTGCGTTGTTGGGAAAAGCGGTGTTCTTGTTACCGCTTCGTAGGGGGCGATGCCCACATCACCCCGCCGCGGGGAAACGTAACGGGTGCTTATTCCCATCCGTAGGGGAGGGGCTCTGCCCCTCCCGTCCGTTGAACGGACGTATTATCGTTGTACGCCGGGCGGGGTAGAACCCCGCCCCTACGCATGGGGCATCGGTGATCGTTCCGTAGGGCGGGGTGACCACACCCCGCCGCACAAAAGAACACATGTCTTCTCAGATCCGCTTGGCGTAATAATTCATCAAACAGCCGTCCAGCAGGATCTCCTTCTCATCCGCCGTCAGCCCGCGGACGTGCAGCAGCAGCTCGTGGACGCTGCCGTCCCGGCGGATCACCTGGGCGGGGATGTCCTCCCGGCCCTCCTCAATGGCCTTGCGGATGCCGGGAACGAACACGCAGTCGCCGGGCTCGTAGTCAAAGGCGGCGTCCTTGTCCAGCGTGAAGGGCAGGATGCCCCAGTTGATGCAGTTGCTGCGATAGCGCTTGGTGGCGAACTCATAGCAGATGTTGGCGAAGCCGCCCAGCACCTTCTGGCAGGAGGCCGCCTGCTCGCGGGCGGAGCCGTCGCCGGGCTTGTTGGCGAACACACAGGAGCCGAACTGGGTGTTGGCGGCCAGGGCCTTGGCGTCGCCCACCCTGCCCAGCACCTCCAGAATGTGGGCGGGCACGTCGCCTGCGCGGCGCTGGGCCTCCTGTGCCGCCACCTCCTTGGCATGGGGCACATACTCCGGCACCCGGCGGCTGAGGGTGAACTCCGCCAGACGCAGGGGGTTGGAGCGGTAGGAGGAGGTCTCGCCGGAGGGGATCAGCTCGTCGGTGGTGGTAACGGGATCGTGGATCACCGCCGCCAGCTCCACCAGCAGATTCTCGGTGAGATCGTACATCTTGGGCCAGTCGGTGATGTTGGGGCCCATCACCAGCTCCACGCTGGGATCGGCCTTGCCGAAGCCGTAGTACAGCCGGTTGTCGTACACGGACTTGTCGAAGTGGTATTCCCGGCGCACCGGCTCATAGTCCACGTCGTTGGCGGCGGTGATGCGTCCGCCGTTGGCGGCGGTGGCAGCGATGGAGCGGGCGTCCATCAGGCACACGGCGGCAAACTGGCCCTCGCCGGGCTTGGAGCCCTCCCGGTTGGGGAAGTTGCGGGTGGTGTGCCGCAGGCTCAGGCCGTTGTTGGCGGGCACGTCGCCTGCGCCGAAGCAGGGGCCGCAGAAGCTGGGCTTGATGACCGCGCCGGTGGTCAGCAGATCGGCCGTCACGCCGTCGCGGGTCAGCTCCAGCGACACGGGCACGGAGGTGGGGTACACGTCCAGCGTAAACGCGCCGTTGCCGGTGCTGCCGCCCTTGAGAATGTCCGCCGCCTCGGTGATGTTGTCGAACAGGCCGCCCGCGCAGCCGGCGATGACGCCCTGATCCGCCCACACGCCGCCGTCGTGGATCTTGTCGGTGAGATGGGGGTGGGTCTTGGGGAAGCGCCTGGCGGCGTCGGCCTCCACCTTGGCCAGCAGCTCCTGTGCGTTCTCCAGAAATTCGTGGATCGTCCACGCGTTGGAGGGGTGGAAGGGCAGGGCGATCATGGACTCGATCTTACTCAGGTCGATGGCGATCATCCGGTCGTAGTAGGCTACCTTTGCCGGGTGCAGGGGCGCGTAGTCCTCCGGCCGCTGATGGGCGGCGTAGAAGCCCTGGGTCTCCTCGTCCGTCTCCCAGATGGAGGAAAGGCAGGTGGTCTCGGTGGTCATCACGTCCACGCCGTTGCGGAAGTCGATGGGCAGCTCGCGGATGCCGGGACCCACGAACTCCAATACCTTATTATTCACA
>CAKTZN010000146.1 GCA_934635545.1 uncultured Oscillospiraceae bacterium
CGCTGCCCCAGGGCGTGCAGGCCATGAGCGTGGACTTCCCCGGCCTGACCCAGACCTCCCTGAACATGGGCGTGCTGCGCCTGGAGGCGGACGGCCTGTATATCACCTTCTCCATCCGCTCCAGCATCGCCTCCCAGAAGGAGATGCTGGCCCAGCGTGTCCACTCCATCGTGGAGTTCGCCGGAGGTGCGGTCACCGAGCGGGGCCGGTACCCCGGCTGGCAGTACGAGCGAAACTCGCAGTTCCGGGATACGGTTCTGGAGGCCTATCACGATCTGACCGGCAAGGAGGGTGTAGTGGAGGCCACCCACGGCGGCCTGGAGTGCGGCCTGCTGATCGAGAAGATCCCCGGCCTGGATGCCATCTCCATGGGCCCCGAGCTGCACGACGTACACTCCGTCCGGGAGCGGCTGAATGTACCATCCACCGAACGGGTATACGCGCTGGTGTGCGAGATCCTCAAGCGCAGCAGATGACCGCCGACCACAATATATAGTGCATCCGCCCTGCAAGACGTGTCGTTTTGCAGGGCGGATGTCTTTTTATTGCAATTTTTGCAAGTCAGCCGCCAAAAAGCGCGGGCTTTCGCGGCAATAGAAATATGAATATCTCCGTGCATATCCCGCATAAAAGCGAAGAATCCCCGGGCCAAACCGAAAGAAAACCCGCAGACAACTCCGTTATGTAAAGACCGCGCAAAAATTAAAATGAATTTTTCTCCATTTTGACTTGCAAAAAGCAGCATCCCGGAGTATAATGCATCTGTTAAATCTATTTTGCCGCAGAGGGCGGCACAATAAAATGAGGAGAATGTACCATGAAAAAGTTTTTTGCACTGATCCTGGCGCTGGTCATGGCCCTGAGCCTGGTGGCCTGTGGCGGCGGCAGCAACGGCGATAACAACGGCGCCGACAATTCTGGCGACACCGCTGCCAAGCAGCTCCGCTTCGTCACCGGCGGCGAGTCCGGCACCTATTACGCCTTCGGCAACGTCATTGCCAACCACGCTGTCAACAACGCCGGTGTGGATGTTGTGGCTCTGGCCGGCAACGGTTCCCAGTCCAACATCTTCGAGCTGGAGGACGGCAACGCCGAGCTGGCCTTCTGCCAGTCTGACGTTATGGCCTATGCCTACGCCGGCACTAACCTGTTCGCCGACACCGGCGCTGTGGATTGCTTCTCCGTGCTGGGCGCCCTGTATACCGAGCAGGTCCAGATCGTCACCACCAACCCCGACATCAAGACCGTCGCCGACCTGAAGGATAAGAACGTGTCCATCGGCGCCGCCGGTTCCGGCGTGTACTTCAACGCCATCGACATCCTGGGCGCCTATGGCCTGACCGAAGAGGACATCAAGCCCACCTATCAGTCCTTCGGCGACAGCGCCGACGCGCTGAAGAACGGCCAGATCGACGCCGCCTTCATCGTGGCCGGTGCCCCCACCACCGCTGTGACCGACCTGGCCACCACCAAGGACGTGTATCTGGTCTCCCTGGACGCCGAGCACGTTGCCACCCTGCTGGCCTCCTCCCCCTACTACACCGAGTGCACCATCTCCGCTGATACTTACGGTCTGGATGCCGACGTGACCACCGTTGGCGTGGGCGCCGTGATCCTGGTGCGTGACGATGTGTCCGAGGATGCCGTGTACGCTCTGTGCGCCGATATCTTTGATAACGCCGCCTCTCTGACCGACACCCACGCCAAGTACGGCGAGGTCTCCCTGGAGTACGGCGCTTCCATGACCTCTGTTCCTTACCACGCAGGTGCTGTGAAGTACTTTGCCGAAAAAGGCCTCACTGTTGCCGGTAAGTAAGCGGGATCGCTGAGACTGCATCACCGACTACGGCGGGATAATTCCCGCCGTAGTCTCTGTCATATGTACCGTTCCGCCTCCGCGGTGTATGCCGCAGAAGCGAAGATCTAGTCTATTTGGAGAGAGATATGAGTTTATTCAAGAAAAAACCCGATACCGCTCCCGCGGTAGATCCTGCCGCCGAGGCCGATCTGGACGAGGTCATGCGCAAGTATGACCGTGAATCCAACACCCGTATCTGGACCGGCTGGCAGAAGATCGTCGTCAAGGTGATCATGGCGCTGTTCGCCCTGTACTGCATCGGCATGACCCTGTTCTCTACCGCCATGCCCGAGATCCGCCTGCCGATGTTTATGGGCTTTATCATCATCGTGGGCTTTCTGAACTTCCCCATGAAGAAGGGCTCTGTGCAGCCCAACCACATGCCCTGGTACGACATCGTCATCATGCTGATCGGCGCGGCCTGCTTCTTCTATTTCGCCCTGAATGCCATGACCATGATCCGA
The DNA here is from genome assembly GCA_934635545.1 of uncultured Oscillospiraceae bacterium. GTDB lineage: Bacteria > Bacillota > Clostridia > Oscillospirales > Oscillospiraceae > Vescimonas. The sequence goes on from CAKTZN010000146.1 coordinate 2,323, forward strand.
CTGGCCACCCGTATCCAGACGATCCATATCGTTATCGGCTGCGTGGGCATCCTGGTGCTGATCGAACTGTGCCGCCGCTGCGTGGGCGTGCCTATCCTGATCGTGGCCGGTGCGCTGATCGTCTATGCCTTCGTCAACCAGCTCAGCTACAACCCCAGCTTCTATCAGGCGCTGCGCAACATCATCTATAAGCTGTTCTACACCACCTCCGGTGTCATCGGCACCCCCGTCAACGTCTGCTATACCTACATCGTTCTGTTCATCATCTTCGGCGCGTTCCTGGAGCGCACCGGTATTGCCAACTTCTTCATCAGCTTCGCCAACCGCATCGCGGGTTGGTCCAGCGGCGGCCCCGCCAAGGTGGCGGTCATCTCCTCCGCCCTGTGCGGCATGGTGTCCGGCTCCTCCGTGGGCAACACCGTTACCACCGGCTCCTTCACCATCCCCATGATGAAAAAGACCGGCTATAAGCCGGAGTTTGCCGGCGCCGTCGAGGCAGCCGCCTCCACCGGCGGCCAGATCATGCCCCCCATCATGGGCGCCGCCGCCTTCCTGATGGCGGAATACATGGGTCTGCCCTATGCCGAGGTGGCGGTCAAGGCCATCCTGCCCGCTATCCTGTACTTCACAGGCATCTTTATCGCCGTCCATCTGGAGGCCAAGAAGCTGGGCCTGAAGGGTATTCCCATGAACGAGCTGCCCAAGTGGAAGGCGCTGGCCCGTGACTGCTATCTGATCATTCCTCTGGTCCTGCTGGTGTGGCTGGTGGCCTCCGGCACCAAGACCATGTCCCATTCCGCCGCCTATTCCATTCTGGCCGCCATCGTGGTGGGCGCCATCAACTTCTATATGATGGCCCGGCGCGGCGAGAACGAGCCTCCCAAGAAGGTCCTTGCCTCCCTGGGTAATTCCTGCGAGCGCACCTTCTTCTCCGCCGTGGACGCGCTGGAGTCCGGCGCAAAGGGCGCCGTGACCGTGGCCGTGGCCTGCGGCATGGCGGGCATTATCGCCGGCTGCATCACCGTTACCGGTCTGGCCTCCATCCTGATCAACGCCATCGTCCAGTTGGCCGGCGACGCCACCATCATCGGCCTGGTGCTGACCATGATCTGCTGCATCGTGCTGGGCATGGGCGTGCCCACCACCGCCAACTACTGCATCATGGCCTCCACCTGCGCCCCCATCCTGGTGCAGTTGGGCTTCCCCGCGGTGGCCGCCCACTTCTTTGTGTTCTACTTCGGCATCGTGGCGGATATCACACCTCCTGTGGCGCTGGCCGCCTACGCAGGCTCTGCTATCGCCAAATCCAACCCCATGAAAACCGGTATCAACGCCACAAAGCTGGCCATTGCCGCGTTTATCGTCCCCTACATCTTTGCCTACTCCCCCGCCCTGCTGTTTGAGAATATCTCCGGCTGGTGGGAGGTGGCCCAGATCTGCATCAGCGCCCTGCTGGGCATCTTCGGTATCGCCGCAGCCCTCAACGGCCACCTGTACAAGAAGATCCCCTGGATCCTCCGCATCGTACTGGTGGCAGGCGGCCTGGGCATGATGATCCCCGGCACCTGGACGGACGTGATCGGTCTGGCCCTGGTGGCCGCCGTTGTCGCCGTGCAGTACTGGTCTGCCAAGCGTGTCAAAGTAACGATCGAATGATCTCCTTTCTGCGAAAAAGGCCCGTCGGAAACGACGGGCCTTTTTTGTGATAACGCGGGAAAGCGGCAGACACATTGCCTCCGGAAAGTTCAAAAACGCCATTGTGCAAAACGCCAAAGGCGAAATCAGATGGACTTATGTGAGAAATCTGACGCAAAACGCTCAAAATTGGAGAAAAACAGAAAAAGACAGCAGAATTTATTCCCGTTTTTCGCAAAAACATTTCAGAAAAAAATTCTTATGTTAGAATTAAGCTGTGCTTATGTTCCAAGAACAACACATTTCTGGCGAAAATTTGAAATGTGATTGCGAAAACAGCCGTCTATTCCGGATTTTGCGGGCTGTTGAACGAAAAAATGTTTTTGTTCAAATCGACGGAAAAATCGCACAAAAATTGTTTTTCGCTGAAAAATAATTTGAAAACTTGACGGAAAAAGTGGATTATTATTATAATATAGAGCGGAACAAAAATGAAAGATTCCCCATCCGGGGAAGAAAGAGGAAAACACATTATGGAAAAGTATTTGGTCACAGCCACATTTATTGGCTCGATCATCGCGCTGCTGTTCGCGTTTATCACGGGCAAGCGCGTCCTGAGCTTTGACGAGGGCACCCCTCTGATGAGCAAGATCTCCCGCTCCATCCGCGAGGGCGCCAATGCGTACCTGAAGCGGCAGTACACCGTGGTGGGCATCTTCTTTGCCTGCATGATCGTGGTGCTGTGCATCATGGCAGCCTGCAAGCTGCTGACCTGGTTCGTACCCTTCGCCTTCCTGACCGGCGGCTTCTTCTCCGGCCTCAGCGGCTTCGTGGGCATGCGCATCGCCACCAAGGCCAACTGCCGCACCGCCAACGCCTGCCGCGACGGCCTGAACAAGG
>CAKTZN010000147.1 GCA_934635545.1 uncultured Oscillospiraceae bacterium
GCCGGCGAAAGCTCCATCCGCGAGATCATCCCCTTCCCCATGAACAAGAACGCCCAGGATATCATGATGGGCGCGCCCTCCACCGTCGAGCAGAAACAGCTTGACGAGCTGCACATCGCCATCGTCGGCGAGGTCGAAAAGGACGACTGAGACTGATCACCGAAAAAGGAAGCCCTCCGGGGCTTCCTTTTTTGTCCGTATATGCTGCCGCCAAAGGTAACTGAGGGGATACCTGTTTGTAGGGGCCGGCGACTCTGTCGGCCCTATCGGCGGCCCAGGTGTTTATCGTCAGGGCGGACAGAGTCGTCCGCCCCTACGTAATTCTATCGCACCTGTTCGTAGGGGGCGATGCCCACATCGCCCCGCCGCATAATGCAGACGGTATCCTTTTCATGTGGGGCGGCAGGGACGCCGCCCCCTGCGCTGCAGACTTTTCTATCCCTCCCCTCGCTAAATTACCAGTTGCCTTTTTCCGGGATTTGTTGCATACTAAAGAGTAGAACATTTTCCGCAAGGGAGACATACATGGAAACCATCAAATTATACTATCAGGATCCCTTTCTCTGCCAGTTTGAGGCCACGGTGCTGGACTGCGCCGCCGACAAGAAGCAGTGGAAGCTGATCCTTGACCGTACCGCCTTCTATCCCGAGGGCGGCGGACAGGGCGCCGATCACGGCACCCTGGGCGAGGCGAAGGTGCTGGATGTCCACGAAAAGGACGGCGTCATCTACCACACCTGCGACAGGCCCCTTCCTGTGGGAGAGACTGTCACCGGCCGCATCGACTGGGCACGGCGCTTCGACCACATGCAGCAGCACTCCGGCGAGCATATCGTCTCCGGCATGCTGTGCGGCACCTATCACTGCGACAACACCGGCTTCCACATGGGCGCCGACGTGGTCACCATCGACTACAACGCCGACATCCCCTGGGAGGGCGTGCTGGACATCGAGCGCCGCGCCAACCGGTACATCTGGGAAAATCACCCCATCGTCATCCGCTATCCCTCTCCCGAGGAGCTGGCCACCCTGCCCTATCGCAGCAAGAAGGCCCTGGAGGGCCCGGTGCGCATCACCGAATTCCCCGGCGCCGACATGTGCGCCTGCTGCGGCACCCATGTGACCACCAGCGGCCAGGTGGGGCTGGTGAAGTTCATCGGCTGGCAGAAGTTCCGTGACGGCGTGCGGCTGGAGCTGCTGTGCGGCCAGCGGGCGCTGAACTATCTGGCCCTGAACTGGCAGCAGAACACCGCCATCGGCCGTGAGCTGTCGGTAAAGCCCGACGCCACCCACGCCGCCGTGCTGCGGCTGAAGGAGGAGCTCACCGCCGTCAAGCAGCGCTGCGACACCCTGGAGACGGCGCAGTTCGAGACCCTGGCCGCCCAATACGACGGCGCGGGCAGCGTGCTGCTGATGCAGCCCGCCATGGGATCTGACGCCGTGCGCCGCCTGTGCGACATGGTGGCGGCCCGGTGCGGCGGACGCTGCGCGGTATTCGCCGGAGAAGACGGCGCGTATAAGTACGCCGTCATCCACCCCGGCGCCGACATCCGTGAGCTGATCAAAACCATGAACACCGCCCTGAACGGACGCGGCGGCGGACGGGACGGCTTTGCCCAGGGCAGCGCCGCCTGCACCGAAGCGGACATCCGCAGCTTTTTTGGAGGACTGAACTGATGGCACAAGGAAGAAGAACCTATCACGGCCGCCGTGGCCCCTCCCCCATCGTGTGGCTCATCGCCCTTGTGGTGCTGATCGCCGCCGTGGTGCTGGTGATCGTGGGCCTGACCAAGCGGGACAAAGCCCCTGTCGATAACGATCCCAACCAGACTGTGGAGCCCAACACCCCCGACAATACCCAGAAGCCCGACGACACCCAGACGCCGGACGACGGCACCGGCAGCACCGATGATCCCGGCCAGACCGCCAGCGAAGAGCCCTATATCGATGCCAACGGCCTGCTGCAATACTCCACCAAGGGCCACTACGTCCAGGCGGACAGCTATCAGGGCGGCGGTGAGGCTCCGTGGGAGCTGCTGCTGGTCAACGACTGGAACCCCCTGCCCTCCGGCTATGACAGCGATGTCACCTTCTCCACCGTCAGCGGCGGCAAGCAGGTGGACAGCCGCATCATCGACGCGGTGAACCGCATGCTCAACGACGCCGCCTCCTATGACCTGGCGGTGGTCAGCGCCTACCGGCCCCAGGAGGAGCAGGAGGTGCTCTATTGGCGGAAGGTGAAGCAGTACACCGACCAGGGCTACTCTGATCTGGAGGCCCAGAAGGTGGGCGGCACCATCGTCAAGCGCCCCGGCTTCAGTGAGCATAACTGCGGCCTGGCCATGGACGTAGGCGGCAGCGGTGACTACACGCTGGAGCAGTCCTTCGGCAATACCCCGGCCTACACCTGGCTGATGGAGCACTGCGCCGACTATGGCTTCATCCTCCGCTTCCCCCAGGGGAAGGAGGACATCACCGGTGTCATCTACGAGCCTTGGCACTATCGCTATGTGGGCGTCGAGGCCGCCCGGTACATCATGGACAACGACCTGTGCCTGGAGGAGTATCTGGCCCAGGTGCAGAAGTAACGCAATTCGGCAAAAGGCCGTCACTTTCCGGAGTGACGGCCTTCTTTTTGTTGCTTTCCGCTCTTGCGCTTGCTTTCACCCTGTGCTACAATAGACCAAATTTGAAAAAGGAGGCTCTCTCCATGGAATTCAATGTACAGCTTCAGTTGGCGGGCCTGCTGGAATGGATGCACCAGCAGATGGCCGTCTGCCACGGCAAGACCGCCGTCATCGGCATCTCCGGCGGCAAGGACAGCTCCACCGTGGCCGCGCTGGCCGTGGCCGCCTACGGCAAAGAGAACGTCATGGGTGTTCTGATGCCCGACGGCGTACAGCCGGATATCGACTACTCCAACGGTCTGGTGGACGTGCTGGATATCCCCCATGTGACCATCAACATCCACGACGCCGTGCAGGGCGTGGTGAAGGAGATGGAGCGGGTGGGCCTGACCCCCAGCCGTCAGACGCTGGTGAACCTGCCCAGCCGCGTCCGCATGGCCACCCTGTACGCCGTGGCCCAGACGGTGGAGCAGGGCATCGTCATCAACACCAGCAACCTCAGCGAGGACTGGGTGGGCTACTGCACCATTTACGGCGACAGCGCCGGCGCCTTCTCCCCTCTGGGCATGTACACCACCGAGGAGGTCATCGCTCTTGGCCGTGCGCTGGGCTTGCCGGAGAGGTTCCTTATCAAGCCACCGTCCGACGGTCTGACGGGCCTCACCGACGAGGACAATCTGGGCTTCACCTATCACGCCGTCAACGAGTATATCCGCCGGGGCGTGGTGGATGAGAAGATCAAGGCGGACATCGACCGCAAGCACGCCGTCAGCCGCTTCAAGTTCCAGACCCTGCCGGTGTATCAGAACGGCCTTCCCATCGTGCTGGAGGAGCCCACGGATTACTACAATCCCAACAAAAAGTAATGAAAAAGCTGCCCTTCGGCAGCTTTTTCATTGTAAGGATGGGAAAGGATTGCTGGTAATCGTTTCGTAGGGGCCGACGACTCTGTCGGCCCTAATGCTGACCTTACCATTTCCGACAGGGCGGACAGGGTCGTCCGCCCCTACAATGTTCTATCGTTGGTGCAGTGGTCAACGCGCGGCGAAACGACCACACTCCGCCGCACATTTTAATTCATGCTGCCAACGGCGGCATACCGCAACTCTTCACTCTTCTCTTTTCACTTTTCTCTGCCACTGCCTCATCCCAACAGCCCCGTCACATCCTCCACGGTCAATCCCTCCTGCAGGGCCAGCGTGATGCCATAACCGATCAGCCGCCCCAGCTCCCGCACCTTCTCGTCAATGTCCCGGGGCGTCAGGAACAGGGGATCGTCATCCTCCATGCCTTCCCCTAACAGGCTGGCGGCGATCACCGTGGGCACCCCCACCGCGACCACCGGTACCCCCAGAGTCTCCGCGCTGATGGCCTTCCGGTGGTTGCCCACACCGCTGCCGGGGATCAGTCCCGTGTCCCCCAACTGGACAGTGGCGCACAGTCTGTCCCGGCTGCGGGCCGCCAGCGCGTCAATGGCGATCACCGCGGCGCTGCCGGTGGCCTGTACCGCGCCCCGCAAAAGCTCCAGCGTCTCCATGCCGGTGGCCGCCAGCACGCCGGGCGCCAGCGCCGCTACTGGCGTAAACCCGGCAAATTGCCCCGGCAGCGCCCGCACCATGTGCCGTGTCACCAGCAGGCTCTCCAGCGCCAGCGGCCCCACCGCGTCGGCGGTCATCCCCCGGTTGCCCAGGCCCGCCGCCAGCACCGGATACGCCTCTCCCCTGTTGGGCAGCAGCGTCCGCAGCTCTCCGGCCAGACACGTCGCCGCCCGGCGGAAGAAGCCGTCCTCCCGTCGGAAGTAGGGCCGCAGGTCGATGGTCACATACCGCCCCACCGGCTTGCCCACCGCCTCCGCCGCACCCGGCGTGGTGACGCGCACCTCCGTCACGCCGTAGCCCTGCCGGGTATATTCCGCCGCACAGACGCCGTCCAGCCGGGAAATATCGCCTCCCTGCCGCAGCGCCTCCCAGGATTCCAGCGCCAGATCGGTACGGGTGATCCTCATGTTTGTGGTCACGCTCCTTTCAAAAGCACAAAATGTTGTGGATAGTTGTCAATTTTGTCTTCCCAAAAAGATTTTTGCGAAAAAAGTAGACAAATCTGAAAAAAACTCTTGCAATTTCTGGGCAAAGATGCTAAAATATCATCCTGCGTGGGACTTTATGTCTCCGTTAATGTCATAACCGAGGAGGTGTTTGGTTT
>CAKTZN010000148.1 GCA_934635545.1 uncultured Oscillospiraceae bacterium
GATAGTAGTCTGCTGATAATTGGGATGGATTCCTTCCTTCATTGCTCTGGTTCACCCCTTTCCGGTACACTTGTCGTTTGGTTTTACCCATAAACGCAACTGTGATAATACCACACCTTGCGGCGGAATGCAAGCACTTTTTTACAATTTCACCGTGGAATTTGTGTGGAAGAAGTACAGGAGCTTTTCCGACACCTCTTTTTCCAGCACCTGCCCCAGCGCCAGGGCATACGCCTCCAACTGGGGACGGTAGCTCTCGGCCCGTTGGGCCTGCTGCTCTGCCGTGACGCGGTCGGTCTTGAAGTCCACCACCACAAGGCCCTCCGCCGTCTCGAAGGCGCAGTCCACCACGCCCTGGAGCATCAGCTCCTCACCGGCCACCCGCGGGTCATAGAGGGCGGCGTCGGTCAGCAGGGTGAAGCGGTACTCCCGCCAGACATGGCCCGCATGGCGGATGCGCTGGGCCAGGGGGGAGGCCAGGAACCGGGCCACCATGGCGCAGTCCACCGCGGCGGCCTGCCGGCTCGTCAGCAGCCGCCGCTGGGCCAGGGCCTCCACCTCATGGGCCACCGCCTCCGCCGTGGGCGGCGTGCGGAAGCTGATGTACTGCATCACCGCGTGGACGGCGGTGCCCCGCTCCGCCGCGGTCAGGGCGGCGGATTCCCGCAGGAACCTGGGCTTTTCAAACAGCACGGCCCGGCGGCGGGTGGGCGCGCCCTGGGCGATCTCCTCGTCGATGGCGCGGCCCTTCAGTTGGGTGGCCGTCACCTTGCCGGGGGTGACGGCGGCCCGGGCGTGGCCGTAGGCCCACTCCAGGGACGCGCTGTCAAAGGCCGGGGCCGCCGCGCTGTCCGGCAGCACCACGCCGTCACCGGCGGGGGCGGACGCGGCGGCGGTGGGATTCTCCCACAGATACACCTGCCAGCCGCCGTCCTCCGCCGTCAGGACAGGGGAGGGCGCGCCCGCCCATTGGCACAGCTTCGCGCCGGGGGCGGTGCACAGCAGGGGCAGCAGCAGCCAGTCCCCCAGGCATTTGCCGGAGGCCACCGCCTCCGGCGGCGTGGGCACGCCCGCTATGGCCGCCAGATCGGCCACCCGCTTGCGGCCGTTGCGCAGGCAGTCCACGGCGATCAGCTTTTCCTGGGGCCGGGTCATGGCCACATAGAGGATGCGCATCTCCTCGGACTTGCTCTCCCGCTGGAGCTGCAGGGCCACCGCCGTCTTGCTGACGGTGTCGTAGCGGATGCGGCGGTCCCGATCCACCCGCTCGGTGCCCAGTCCCAGCTCCGGGTGTACCAGCACCGGCTCCTGCACGTCCCGGGGGTCGAATCGCTTGCTGAGGTCGCACAGGAACACGATGGGGAACTCCAGTCCCTTGGACTTGTGGATGGACATGATGCGGACGCCGCCCGCGCTCTGGCGGGTGGAGAGATCCGGCGCGTCGCCGTTTTCCAGGAGCGTCCGCAGGTGGGACGCAAAGTCGAAGAGGCTCCTCTTCCCGCCGCCGGAGAGCTGCCGGGCGTAGGTATAGAAGGCCACCAGATTGTCCCGCCGGGCCCGGCCGCCCGGCATGGCGCCGAACACCGCCAGACAGCGGCACTGGTCGTAGATGTGCCACAGCAGGTCGTCCACCGTCTCGTCCCGGGCGGCGGCGCGGAGGCTGTCCAGCGTGTGCAGGAAGTCCTGGGTGTCCTCGCTCTCGTCCAGCAGCAGGGCGTCGTAGTAGTCGCCGTCCCTTTGCAGGGCGCGGATGGCCGCCAGACGATCCGGCGAGAAGCCGAACAGCGGCGAGCGCAGCACCGAGATCAGGGGCACGTCCTGGCGGGGGTTGTCGATGACCTGCAGCAGCGACCACACCACGGCGATCTCCACCGCGGCGAAGAAGTCGCTGCTCTCGTCGGCGGCGCAGGGGATGTTCTGGGCCGCCAGCGCCGCCGTGAAGGCCTTCAGGCGGCTGCGGGGGGAGCGCATGAGGATCACGAAATCCTCCGGCGTACACCGGCGCAGGCCGTCGCCGCCATTAACGCGGTAGCCCTCGTCCAGCATGCGGCGGATGCGATCCGCAACAAACCGGGCCTCCACCGCCGTGCGGTCAAAGTGCTCCTCCTCGGTGTCCGCCACGTCGATGAGATGGAACTCCGCCGCCGTATCCTCGTGGGGCGGATAGTAGGACGCGCCGAAATAGAGCCGCTCCTCCGGGCCATAGTCCATCTCGCCCATCTGGCGGGACATGATGCTGTGGAACACGGCGTTGCAGCCGTCCAGCACGCTCTGGCGGGAGCGGAAGTTCTGGGAGAGCAGCACCTTGCGGGGCTGGCCGTCCTCCGCCTGATCAGCGGGCGCGTAGGCGTTGTATTTCCGCAGGAAGATGGTGGGGTCGGCCAGGCGGAAGCGGTAGATGCTCTGCTTCACGTCGCCCACGGTGAACAGGTTCCGCTCCTGCCGGGAGACGGCGGTGAAGATGCAGTTCTGGACGTCGTTGGCGTCCTGATACTCGTCCACCATGATCTCCCGGTACCGGCCCGCCACCTGCTGGGCCAGGTCGGTGGGGTGGCCGTCGTCGGTCAGCAGCAGCTCGATGGCGTAGTGCTCCTGGTCGGAGAAGTCCATGGCGTTGCGGCGGGCCTTCTCCGCCTGATAGCGGCGGGAGAAGTCGGCGGTCAGATCAGCCAGGGCCAGCATGGCCGGGGCCATGGCCGCCAGATCCGCCAGATGCTCCGCCTGGGCGGTGTCGAAGGGGGCGGACAGCTTTTTCAGCGCGTCCTTGCACCGCTTCACCACGGCCTGAAGGTGCTCCTTCTCGGCGTTCTCGCCCTTGACGGCGCCCATGCGGCGGAAGACGGGGCGGATGGCCGCCATGGCCTCCCAGTCCCCCTGGGCATCGGACAGGGCGCGAAGCTGCCCCGCCGTCTCCGTCAGCCGGTCGCCGTAGGCGGCGGCCACCGCCTCGTCGGTGATGGCATCGGCCTCACGCAGCAGCAGCCCGGCCCAGAAATCCGCGCGGGCGGCGGCGTCGGCCATGATGACCTGGCCGTAGGGGGACTGGCCCAGGTCGTCCGGCGGGCTTTCCCAGTCCCGGCGCACCTTTTCCAGCCATTGCAGGGGATAGGGGTGGCTCTGGAGCTTGCGGTGCAGCTCCAGCACCAGCGTCTCCAGCGCACGGTCGTCCCGGCCCGCGCCCAGCGTCTCCGCCAGTTGGCGGCGCTGGTCGTCCATACCGGCGTAGAAATCCTCCAGGGCGCGCTCCAGCACCCGCTGCTTCACCATGCCGGCCTCCTGCTCGTCCAGCACCCGGAAATCCGGGGTCAGGGCGTGGCCGTCAATGGGCGGCAGGCGGTACACGTTCTCCCGCAGCAGGGCGGCACAGAAGGCGTCCACCGTCTTGATGTCCGCCTGATAGACCCGGAAGAGCTGGCGGCGGAGATGGGCGTTGTCCGGCTGCTCTGCCACCCGCCTGGCAAGCTCCGCCGCGATCTTGCCCCGCAGCTCCGCCGCGGCGGCCTTGGTATAGGTGATGATGAGGAAGTCGTCCACGGCGCACTGCTCCTCCAGAATATAGCGGAACAGCCGCTCCACCAGCACCTTGGTCTTGCCGGAGCCGGCGGCGGCGGACACCAGCAGGCTGCCGCCCTGATCCTCCACGGCCTTGCGCTGGTCGGGGGTCAGTTCAATTTTCGCCATGGCGATCCTCCTCTCCGGTTTTCTCCATCAGAGCCCAGAATTCCTCGCTGTCGGTCTTTCGCAGGGGGCGGCGCTTGTCCCGCGCCTCGTCAAAGCAGCAGGCGGAGGCAAAGGCGCAGTAGGTGCAGGCGCTGTCCTGCGGCCCCCGGGCATAGGGGTCGGCGTCGATGTTGCCCCGGGCGATCTCGCCGGTGATCTGGTGCAGCAGCTTGTCCACATACCGGCCCAGATGGCCCAGTTGGGCCGCCGTGGCCACGCTGCCGGAGAGGCTGCCGTCCTTCTTCACGCCGATGGGCAGATAGCAGGGCGATTCCAGGGCGCTGTGCTCCATGGCCCGCAGCACCTGGGGATCGTTCAGCACCAGGCCGGTGCGGCGCAGCTCGCTCTGCAGGGCGGCCTTCAGCTTTTCGTCGCTGATGCTCCGCTCCTGCCGCAGGATCACGTCCCGGGCGGGCTGGTACAGCACGCCGCAGGGCACGATGGGATGGCCGAAGAAGGACCGGCCCTCCCGCTCCAGGGTAAAGAGATACAGCAGCATCTGGATGCCCAGACCGTAGCGGATATCGGTCAGGTCGAAGCTCTTCTTGCCGGTCTTGTAGTCCACCACCCGGAGATAGAGCTTCCCCTCGTGGAGCCAGCCGTCCACCCGGTCCACCTTGCCGGATACGGACAGCCGCGCGCCGTCCTCCTGAATGGTGATGGCGGGCAGGTCGCCCTGCCGTCCGCCGAAGCTCAGCTCGAAGGACACCGGCTGGAAGTCCGACTGGCGCATCTCCCGGGCGATGTTCAATATAATGGTATACGCCGTCTCCCGCAATCGGGTGAAGAGATAGCGGAAGCGGGCGGATTTGTGGGCGAAGTCGTCGATGCGCTCCGCGGCGTAGCGGGAGACGTAGTCCCGCACCATCCGCCGCAGCGCCTCGTCGGACACCTGGCCGTAGCCGCCCTGGGCCTTTACGTCCCGGTTCACGTTCTCCAGCAGATAGTGCAGGAAGGTGCCCACCTCCGGGGCCTCGAACCCGGCCCGTTTCCGCTCCTTTGCCCGCAGGCCGTACTCCATGAAGTAGCCGAAATGGCAGGACTTCACCCGGTCGATGCGGCTGGCGGACATGGCGATGGAGTGGCCGTACAG
>CAKTZN010000149.1 GCA_934635545.1 uncultured Oscillospiraceae bacterium
GCCTGCATCATCTCGTTGGAGATGTTGTCCAGATCCTCCGGCGTGATGCCCATGCGCTTCATCATCTCGTCCACCTGGGGCAGGCCCAGTTGGGCGGCGCACTTCAGGCACAGGCCCTCGTTGACCTGCTCGTTCTTCTCGTTGAGGCGGGAGATGAACACCACCGCCACGTTTTTCTTACATCTTGAACAAAGGGTAGGCTGCATATGGTTCCTCCAAATCAGAAACTGGCGTAAGCGTTTTTGTGCCCATAGCCAATAGAATTGCGGTTTTTCGGGGGTTTTCGCGCTGTCGCGCGGACGGGCTCTGTAGTCGGTTCGTAGGGGCGACCCTCGCGGTCGCCCAAAAGGGGATATTTCGCGCTTCCGAGCGCGAGGTACTTTTGCCCACAACGGCAAAAGTACCCAAAAACGCTGCTTAAACCTGCGGTTTAAGGATCCGCCCGCGCTGTTTCCGCTGCGAATTTCCAACTGTTTACCACGCGTTCGCAGAACACGGTTGATTTCGCTGCGTATGACGCATTGACTTTCGTTTTGCGCCGCTGCCGCTGATCGTATCAACGGCAGAATCACATGCGTTGTTCGCGGCGTGCCATCGTTATCCGCTGCGTAGGGGCACGTCTAAATATTGGCATCCCTCACCCCAGCATGGCGATCAGATCCATGGGACTGTGCTGGGTGAAATACTGCAGAAGATACGTCTGCCGCAGGGTGGCGGCGTCCACCAGCCCTGTCCACTGCACCACGCTGGCGGCGGCGAACATCACCAGTATGCCCAGGCACAACCCCAGCGCCGCGCCGCCCAGTCGGTTCAGAAAGCCCAGCACCGGGGCACGGGCCGCCAGTTGCAGGGGGCTTGTGATCAGCCGCAGCAGCAGCGACAGAAGCAGAAACGACACCACGAACAGCACGCCGTACACCAGCGACCGCACCAGCCCGGCCACAGCGCCCTCCAGCAGGTTTTTGCCCGCCTCCACGGCGCTGTCCATGGCCTTTTTGGCGATGCCGGTGATGGCGTCAAAATCCACCAGACTGGCCAGCGCCTCGTTGTCGGACGCGGCGGCGGCCGTGACGGCCTCCTCACTGTGTCCGTCGGTCAGCCGGTCGAGGATACGCTCCTGTACCCGGGGCGTCACCCACTCGGTGACCGGGTCGGCCAGCAGATTGGCCACGATGCCGCTGCCCACCAGGGCCACCGCCAGGATCACCACGCTCAGCAGGCTGCTGACGAAGCCCCGGCTGCCGCCGATCACCAGGCACAGCAGCAGGATCGCCGCAATGGCCACATCCAATATCAGGGAAATGCTCATAAAGTCTCCTTATCAAAGCTCCTCCTGCCTTACGGCAGATACAGCGAAGCGCCGGCGGCGCCCGCCAGAACGGCGCTTCCGTCCTCACGCATCAGGACGGCCCGCGCCTCGCTGACGTCGGGCAGCGTGGCCACCTCCGTCAGATACTTGTCATAGATGGTCAGCCGGTCGCTGAACAGCACCGCCACATAGCGGCCCGCGGTGGACATATCCAGCACCTCGCCGTCAATGTCGCAGCCGCCCAGCTCGTTGCCGTTGTTGTCCACGGTGATCAGGCTGGCGTAGCCGCCGGACTTATACCGGCTCAGCAGCAGCGCCGCCCAGTCGCCGTCGCCCACGGCGCAGCGGCGCAGATACTGGCCGCCGTAGGAATAGCTGGAGCGCACCTCGCCGTCGGTATCCAGCAGACAGAGCCCCTGCTCCGACACGGCGCAGAAGGACTTCTGCATGGTCTCCAGGGCGTAGACCGCGCCGCCGTTGATGGCGGTGGCGGCCACCTCCTTGTCGCTGCTGGTGCGGTACAGCACCAGGAAGCTGCGGAATCCGCCGTCCTCCTGTCCCATGGTCACCGCCGCCAGCGTGCGGTCATCCCGGCCCAGGGCGGCAGTCATGACGAACCGCTGGGCGGAGAGATAGGTAAACACCGCCGTGCCGCTGCTGTCCCACACGGTGACAGCGGCCTTGGCGCCGCTTTTATTATAGGTGGCGGTCACATAGCCGTGAGGGTTGACGGTGACGGAGAGCAGCTCGCCCTCGGTCTCCTGCTGCCAGCGCAGGCCCTTGCTGTCCAGAGCGTACAGCACCGTGCCGCCGATGTCATAGGCCACGGCCACGTCGCCGCCGGACACCAGATCCGGGTGCAGGAAGCGGACGCTGTTCTGATACAGCACCTGGCTGCGCTCGTCCAGCACCCGCACCTGATTGGCGGCCACCGTCACCAGGCTGCCGTTCAGGGCGGCAAAGCGGCTGGTGGCGTCATTTTCATAGTAATAGAGCTTGGCGCAGCCGGTCTCGTCCTTTTCGGCCCGGGCATAGATGATGCTGCGGCGCAGGCCGTCAAAGCTGTTGGCGTCCCACAGCACCGCGGCGGCCACCACGCCCAGCACGATCACCACCGCCAGCGTCAGCCACAGCCAGCGGCGGGGCTTTTTCTTCTGGCGCAGGCGGCGGGGCTGCTCCTCCTGCAGATCTCCGGGCGGCAGATCATAGATACTCTTTGTGTCCTTTTTCATGGCTCTTTTGCCCCCTTTCGCTGTGGTTTATGTACCGATAACGGGCCTTAATTGTACCAATTACAGCCTTAATTGTACCGCTTTTGCACCGTATTTTCGGCTCATTCCCGCTCCAGGCGCGGGTCGTTGTACCAGATCCGGGTCAGATACAGTCCGCCCGGCGGCGCCGTCGGCCCCGCCAGGGTGCGGTTGCCGCTGTCGAGAATGACGGGGATATCCTCCGGCGTCAGCTTCCCCTCGGCGGCGTACAGCACGGTGCCGGTGATGGCCCGTACCATATTATACAAAAATCCGTCGGCGCATACCTTCAGCTCCAGCAGCTCCCCGCTGCGGGTGACCCGGCAGTAGTAGATGGTGCGCACTGTGCTGCGGACATTGGTGCCCACAGAGCGGACGGCGGCGAAATCGTGGGTGCCCTCGAACATCCGGGCGGCGCGATCCATCACCGCCTCGTCCAGCTTCTTGGGATAGAAATAGGCGCGGTTGACATAAAACGGGTTCTTGATGCGGGAGTTGTAGATGCGGTAGGTGTATTCCTTCTTGATGCAGGAGCCGATGGCGTTGAAATCGTCCGCCACCTCAAAGGCGGCCTTGACGGCGATATCCTCCGGGATATGGGTATTGACGGCGAAGGGCAGGCGATCCAGCGGGATGCGGGAATCGGTGCGGAAATTGGCCACATAGTGCTCGGCGTGGACACCGGCGTCGGTGCGGCCGCAGCCGGTGAGCTTCACCGGATGGCCGCAGACCATGCTGAGGCCACGCTCCAGCGTCTGGGCCACGGAGACCTCCGTTTTCTGCACCTGCCAGCCGTGGTAGGCGCTGCCGTTATACATCAATGTCAGGGCGATATTGCGCATAGGTTCTCCTTCATGGGGTGGTGGGGGGACGGCGGTCGGCAAATGTTGTAGGGGCACCGGTGGTCGGGTGTAGGGGCGGACGACTCTGTCCGCCCCTACGAAGCGTTTTCAACGTACCGTGTCTTCCTGGCTTACAATCCCAGGTGCTTCAAGACGATGATGCCCACGGTGAAGACCAGGAATACCGTCAGGGCCAGGTAGTCGGCGGCCTTGTAGCGCAGGACGTGGAGGGCGGTGCGGCCCTCGCCGCCGTGGTAGCAGCGGCACTCCATGGCCGTGGCCAGCTCGTCGGCCCGGCGGAAGGCGCTGATGAACAGCGGCACCAGAATGGGCACCAGGGCCTTGGCCCGCTGGAAGATATTGCCGGACTCGAAGTCCGCGCCGCGGGCCTTCTGGGCGGACATGATCTTGTCCGTCTCCTCGATCAGGGTGGGGATGAAGCGCAGGGCGATGGACATCATCATGGACAGCTCGTGAATGGGCATTTTCAGCTTCTTCAGTGGGGACAGCAGATGCTCCAGGGCATCGGTCAGGCTGATGGGGCTGGTGGTATAGGTCAGAAGGAAGGTTCCCATGATCAGCATGATGATCCGCAGCACCATGGCGATGGCGGAGCGGATGCCCTCGTAGGTGATGTGGCGCAGGAGCCACACGTCCGCCACCGGCGTGCCGCCGGAGAAGAACAGGTTCATGATGGCGGTGAAGGCCACGATGATATAGACCGGCTTCAATCCGCGGGTCAGGGCCTTATAGTGTACCTTGGAAATGAGGATGCAGGTGATCAGCACCACCGCCACGATGGCGTAGGTCAGGACGCTCTTGGCGTTGAACAGGGCCACGATATACAGGATCACGCACAGCAGCTTGGTGCGGGGATCCAGCCGGTGGATCAGGGTATCGCCGGGGAAATACTGGCCCAGGGTGATGTCCTTCAGCATACGGTGCGGCCCCCTTTCAGGGCGAGGAGCTGCGCACGCAGCGCCTCCACCGTATAGACCGCCGGATCGATGGCCACGCCCTTTTCATGGAGGGCGTGGGCGATCTTGGTGACCTGGGGCACGTCAAGGCCGATGGACTCCAGCTCGCGGGCGCGGGCGAACACCTCCGCCGGGCTGCCCTGCATGCAGACGCCGCCCTTGTCCAGCACGATGATGCGCTGGGCGTTGCGGGCGATCTCCTCCATGCTGTGGCTGACCAGCACCACGGTGCTGCCGCGCTGGGTATGGTAATCGCGCAGGAGAGAGAGGATATCCTCGCAGCCACGGGGGTCGAGACCGGCGGTGGGCTCGTCCAGGATCAGCACCTCCGGCTCCATGGCCATGACGCCGGCGATGGCCACGCGGCGCTTCTGGCCGCCGGACAG
>CAKTZN010000150.1 GCA_934635545.1 uncultured Oscillospiraceae bacterium
CCGGTGGCGGAGGAATTGATGAAAGGATGTGACCACTGACATGGAGGAAAAGGACGTACAGCGATTGATCGACATGCTCTATAACATGATCGACGAGGCCAAGAGCGCCGCCTTCAGCGCCGAAAAATGCACCATCAACCGGGACGAGGCCCTGGATATCCTGGACGAGATGCGCTCGAAGCTGCCCCTGGAGCTGAAAAAGGCCAAGGAGCTCATCGCCGCCCGCAACGACTACGTGGCAGGCGCCAAGAAGGAAGTGGAGAAGATGATGCGCCAGGCCGAGCTGGACGCCAAGACCATCGTCTCCGAGAGCGAGGTCATCCAGCAGGCGCGGCAGAAGAGCGCCGACATCATCCACCGGGCCGAGGAGCGCAGCCGTGAGCTGTACCGCGTGGCCAACACCTACACCGAGGACGCCCTGCGCCGCACGGAGGAGGCCATCCAGGCCGCCCTGGCGGAGGTGCAGACCTCCCGCAGCCAGTTCCGCGCCGCCTCTCAGGAGCAGATGCAGGCCGCCCAGGAGCATCTGAAGAAGGACGAGACCGCCGCCCCTCAGAAGACCGCGGAGAAATAACACCGAATCGCAAGCATAAGCGCTGCCCATCCGGGCAGCGCTTTTTTTGTCCGCAGGGGCGTTGTGGAAAACTACACATATTTCGCCTTGAAATTTCTGCGTTTTGCACAAAAACGCTTATCTTGTGGTGTTTGACAGCCATGGCACAACATCTTGTGCCATGGCTGTTTTTTATTGTCCAGAAAGTAAAACACACGTTTTATTACCGTTCTTCTGTCAGGAAAATGCTGGAAAAATCACCGGCAAAGCCCCGTGGCGGCAGGAAAATTTCTCCTTGCAATCCGGAAACGTTTTATGTATACTGAAAAGCGTGGTGGTGAATTGTGGGGGAAGTGCCCCCATTTGTGGGGAACAATCCCACGGTTTTACTCTCTGGCCGCCGCGGAAGAGGTGATGAACATGACAGGTCAATATACCCACTCCATCGACGCCAAGGGCCGTCTGTTCATCCCCGCCAAGCTGCGCGAGGAGCTGGGCGGCACCTTCCATGTGACGGTGGGCCAGGATCACTGCCTGTCTGTGTACTCGGACGAGAGCTGGAACGCCATTCTGGACAAGCTGAAGGACATGAGCTTCAGCAAGGTGAAGAGTCTGCGTGCCATGTTCGCCCTGGCCGCCGACTGTGAGCCGGACGCGCAGGGCCGCATCCTGCTGCCCCAGAAGCTGCGCCAGCACGCGCAACTGGAAAAAGAAGTGGTCATCATCGGCATGTTTGACCGGGCCGAGATCTGGAACGCCCAGCGCTGGGCCGAGATCGAAGAGGCCGCCCTCAGCGACGGGTCGCTGGAGCAGGCCATGGAGGAGCTGGGACTGTGACCATGGAGCTGAACCACAACGTACAGGAGGATCTCTCCTACGGCCACCGGCCGGTGCTGCTGGCGGAATGCCTGGAGGCACTGCACATCCGCCCCGACGGCGTGTATGTGGACGGCACGCTGGGCCGGGCCGGACACTCGCTGGAGATCGCCAGACGGCTGACCACGGGACGCCTGATCGGCATCGACCGGGACGAGACCGCCATCGCCGCCGCCCAGGAGCGGCTGCGGGACTATATGGATCATGTGACGCTGGTGCACAGCAATTTTGACCGCATCGGCGAGATACTGGAGGAGCTGAACATCCCCGGCGCCGACGGCATGCTGTTCGACCTGGGCGTGTCCTCCCCCCAACTGGACGACGCGCAGCGGGGCTTCAGCTATATGCACGACGCGCCGCTGGACATGCGGATGGACCGCACGGCGGCCCTGGACGCCCGCCAGGTGGTGAACCAGTGGTCCTATGAGGAGCTGCGCCGCATCCTCTACGACTTCGGCGAGGAGCGCTACGCCCCCGCCATCGCCAAGGGCATCTGCCGGGCGCGGGAGACCGCCCCCATCGAGACTACCTTGCAGTTGGTGGACGTGATCAAGTCCGCCATGCCGCCCCAGGCGCTGCGGGAGAAGCAGCATCCCGCCAAGCGCAGCTTTCAGGCCATCCGCATCGCCGTCAACGGTGAGCTGGACGCCCTGCCCCCCATGCTGCACGCCGGGTGCGACCACCTGAAGCCGGGCGGCCGCCTGGCGGTGATCTCCTTCCACTCGCTGGAGGATCGCATCATCAAGAAGACCATGCAGGAGCTGGCCACCGGCTGCACCTGTCCCCCCAACTTTCCCGTGTGCGTATGCGGGAAAACACCGAAAATGAAGCTTATCTCCCGCAAGCCCATCCTTCCGGGCGAGGCGGAGCTGGCGGAAAACCCCCGCGCCCGCAGCGCCAAGCTGCGGGTGGCGGAGAAGCTGTAAGTCCGCCGATACTTTACCGAAGAAAGGAAGTCCTTCCCCATGACTGACGAACGCCGCCGCAATATGAAAATCGTATACGGCAACCTGGCCTACGATCTGGATACGCTGGTCCGCGAGCGCCAGTTGGAGGAGGCAGGGGCCATGCCGGAGCGCAAGGCCCAGCCCAAGGAGCAGACCCAGCCCCGCCGCCAGCCCCAGGCACAGGCCAAGGCCCGTCCCTCGGCGCTGCTGATGGGCGGCATCGCGGTGGTGTGCGCGCTGGTGATGGTGCTGCTGTACAGCTATGTGCAGTTGACCACCGTGTCCAACCACGTATCCACCATCAAAAGTGAGCTGGCCACCCTGGAGGAGGAGCACGTCTCCCTGCTGACGGAGTACGAAAAGACCTTCGACCTGGCCACCGTCAAGGCCGCCGCCGAGGAGGCGGGCATGTCCAAGCCCACCTCCGGCCAGATCCAGTACATCGACCTGGGCGGCTCCGACACCGCCGTGGTATACAGCGGTGAGCCGGGGCTGATGGACAAGGCCGCCGCTGCCGTCAAGGAGGGCGCGCTGTCCCTGTGGGAATATTTCCGCTGAGCCCACCGTATAGTTTTCAACAGCAAGGAGTGAGAAGCCAGATTCTTGCTCCTTGCTTTGGCCTTTCCATAACCCCGTTTTCCCGCCGCAAAAAGGAGTGCCGTTATGCCGCAGAACTACCCCCAGAACCGCCAGAATCCCAACCGGAAGGATGAATCCATCCGCCGGGCCAACCGGGTGATCCAGAGCCGCACCTTCGTGCTGATGCTGATCATGGGCATCGGCATGTTCATCGTGCTGTTCTTCAAGCTGTATTCCCTGCAGATCACCCGCCACGAGGAGCTGCAGGCCAAGGCCGTCAGCCAGCAGACCCGCAGCAGCGTGGTCACCGCCAACCGGGGCACCATCTACGACGCCTCCGGCAACATTCTGGCCATCTCCTCCACAGCGGAGACCATCTTCCTCTCCCCCAAGGAGATGAACGACGCCCTGAACGACACGGAGAATCCCGCGGCCTGGACGAAGGAGATGGTGGCCAGCACCCTGGCGAAGATCCTCGACATCAGCGAGGAGGGCATCCTGAAGAAGATGACCCGCACCGACTCCATGTACGAGGTGCTGAAATACCGGGTGGACGAGGATATCGCCGACCAGGTGCGGAAATTCATCAACGACAACAAGGTGAAGGGCGTATACCTGAGCACCGACGCCAAGCGGTACTATCCCTACGGCGACCTGGCGGCCCAGGTCATCGGCTTTGTGGGCACCGACTACACAGGCCTGTTCGGCCTGGAGGCGGAGTACGACAAGGAGCTGCAGGGCAAGTCCGGCCTGGTGGTCACCGCCAAGGCCAACCAGCAGAACGACCTTTTATACGAGTACTCCCAGTACTTTGACCCGGAGAACGGCGACGAGCTGCAGGTGACGCTGGAGGCCACCGTGCAGTACTATCTGGAGAAGGGCATGTCCGACATGTGCGACGCCTACTCCCCCGCCAACGGCGCCACCGGCATCATCATGGATGTGCGCAATGGCGGCATCCTGGCCATGGCCTCCTTCCCCAACTACGACCTGAACGACTTCTCCACCGTCACCGACAAGACGCTGCAGGAGCGGATGGAGCGGGGCGAGCTGGAGCTGGGGGACGCCCAGCAGCTCCAGTGGCGCAACAAGGCGCTGAACGACACCTATGAGCCCGGCTCCACCTTCAAGATCCTGACCCTGTCCGCCGCGCTGGAGGAGGGGCTCATCGACATGAACACCACCGTCAACTGCAGCGGCTCAGTGAACATCTCCGGCCACACCATCCACTGCTCCAACAAGGCGGGCCACGGCCTGCAGACCCTGGAGCAGTCGGTGGGCAACTCCTGCAACCCGGCCTTCATCTCCTACGGCCTGAAGCTGGGGACGGAGAAGTTCTATCAGTACATGCGCTCCTTCGGCATCATGACCCCCACCGGCGTGGATCTGGGCGGCGAGGCCACCGGCGTGTTCGCCGCCGACGCCAACTTCACCCAGCTCGACCTGGCCTGCTACGCCTTCGGCCAGAACTTCACCGTGACGCCCCTGGCGCTGATCGCCGCCCAGGCGGCCTGCGTCAACGGCGGCTATCTCTATACCCCCCATTTCGCCAAGCAGATCACCGACAGCGACGGCAACGTCATCTGGCAGCACGACGACACCCCGGTGCGCCAGGTCATCAGCGAGGAGACCTCCGCCACCGTGCGGGAGTGCCTGGAATACGTGGTGGCCAGCGGCACCGGCAAAAACGGCCAGGTGGCGGGCTACCGCATCGGCGGCAAGACCGGTACGGCCGATAAGGGCCAGACCGGCGACGTGGTGGTGTCCTTCCTGTGCTT
>CAKTZN010000151.1 GCA_934635545.1 uncultured Oscillospiraceae bacterium
TCCTCCGCCATCTGGGCGAAGGTCTGGAACTTATACACGGTGGGCGCGAAGATGATCTCGCGCTTGTCCGCCATCAGGCTGGCGGAAAATGCATCCATTGCCATTGCTTTTGTCTCCTTTTCTTATTTTCTCGCGATCGCTTTTTTCACGGCGGCCACGATGTTGGCGGCCCGCAGGCCGTATTCATCCATCAGGAATGCCTGGGGGCCCACCTGGCCGAACTGGTCATCCACGCCCACGAACTCCTGCACGGTGGGGCGATTCTTGGCCAGACAGTTGGCCACGACGCTGCCCAGACCGCAGGTGACGTTGTGGTTCTCGGCGGTGACGATGGCCCCGGTCTCGGCGGCGCACTTTACCACCAGCTCCTCGTCCAGCGGCTTCCAGGTGAACATATCCACCACACGGACGGCGATGCCCTCGGCCTGAAGCTGCTCATAGGCCTTCAGCGCCTCGTCCACCATAATGCCGGAGGTGATAATGGTGGCCTGATCCTTGTCGCTCTCGTGGAGCACGACGCCCTTACCCAGTTGGAACTCCGTGCCGTCGCCGTAGACCTGGATGATGTCCTTCCGGACGAAGCGGGTATAGGTGACGCACCGGCAGTCCGCCACCTGCTGAGTGACGGCCTTCAACTGGGCGTAGTCGCAGGGGTCGGTGACCACCGCCTGGGGGATGGACAGGTACATGGCGGCATCCTCCAGCGGCATATGGGTGCCGCCGTTAAAGGCGGCGCACACGCCCGCGTCGGAGCCGAACACATGCACCGGCAGATCGGCATAGGCGGCGGACATGTAGATCTGGTCATAGATGCGGCGGCTGGCAAAGGTGCCGAAGGTGTGGAGATACACCTTCTTGCCGGTGGCGGCAAGGCCTGCGCACACACCGGCGGCGTTGGCCTCGGCGATGCCCGCCTCATAGGCCCGGTCGGGGTAGGCGGCCATGAGCTGCTTGGTGTTGACACAGCCCATCAGGTCGCAGTCCACATAGCACACGCTCTTGTCGGCGGCCATCATGTCCTTCAGCGTCAGGGCGAAGGCGTCCCGGCAGGCGCGGCTGTCCTTTTCATGCTTGGCGATCAGTTCCCGTTTCATTTCCGCACCTCCTGCAATGCTTTCTCGGCGGCGGCGATGGCCTCCTGCCATGCCTCCTCGCTGGGCTGGGAGGAGTGCTCCCGCTTGGGCTCGGCAAAGGTCGCGCCCTTGCCCTTGATGGTGTCCAGCACGATGCAGGAGGGCACGCCCTTCTTGTCATAGGCGTTCTGGATGGCCTGATAGATGGCCTCCACGTCGTGGCCGTCGATCTCCTGGGTGTACAGGCCGAAGCCCGCCGCCTTTTTGGCGATGTCGCCGTGGTCAAGGATGTCGGCGGTCTTGCCGTCCAGTTGATAGCCGTTGTTGTCAATGATGTAGATGAGGTTGTCCAGCTTGTGGGCATAGGCAAAGTGGAACGCCTCCCACACCTGGCCCTCGTCGGCCTCGCCGTCGCCCACCACGCAGAAGACGTGGCTCTGGCGGCCGTCGATCTTATTGCCCAGGGCCGCGCCTGCGGCGGTGGAAGCCCCCTGGCCCAGAGAGCCGGTGGTCAGATCCACGCCGGGAGTCAGCTTCCGGTCGGTGTGGCTGGGGAACCTGGTATGGGGCTGGTTCAGGGTATAGGCCTCCTCTATGGGATAGAAGCCCATCAGGCCGAAGGTGGCATAGGCTACCGGGCCCGCGTGACCCTTGGAAAGCACCAGCCAGTCGCGGTCGGGATCCCGGGGGTTCTTGGGGTCAAAATGCATGACCTCGCCGTACAGCACGGCCATCAGATCGGCCAGATCCATGGAGCCGCCCACATGGCCGAAGCCGCGGGAATGGATGACTTTCAGCGTCTCCAGACGGATCTGGGCCGCCAGTGTTTCGATTTTTTTCTTATCCATAGCGTGTCCTTTCGTTATTGGCTGTCCGCCGCGCCCAGCAGCGTCAGGTGCCGCCGGATGTGACGGCAGATCACCGTATCCAGCAGCGTCTTGTTTGCCTGCAGCGTCCGGTAGATATCGTCCCGGAACAGGGGCCTGCCCTGTTCGTCCTTGGCCTGCAGCAGGAAGCCGTAGGTGATGTGCATCACCTGACGGGTGTCCACCATGTCCAGCAGGGCGGGCAGCTTGCCGTCGGGGATGCTGTCCATATCCGGCACCCGGTCAAGGGAGGCGGAGACGTGGTAATAGGCCCGCGCCTCCTCGAAGTGCAGGCGGCTGAAGGCCGCCATGCGGCGGAACAGAGCCGGGTCGCACATGGCGATGACCCGCACGGCCTCCACCCAACTGGTACCGGAGGTCTTGAGATGGAACCGGCCGCCGCTGAGCTTGCCCACATAGGGGAAGATGCTGAATTTATCGCTGCCGGAGTGGACGCTGACCCGATAGCCGAAGGCCTCGGCGATGGCGGCGTGTACGGCAAATTCCATCTGGAACTGCCGGATATCGCCCCGGTAGTCCACGCCCTTCTGGAACTCGCCGCAGAACCGGGGCGCCACGCTTCCGGCCCGGATCCCCCGGGCTGCCAACTGGTGGGCGATGAAGTAGTGGGCCTCCGGCGTGGTGGGCACCTCCGTCTCGTCGATGGAGATCTCGAAGGATACGGCGTGGGGGGCGGCCGCGATGGCGGCCTGATACACCGTCTCCATAAAGTCCAGCGCCGCGCCGTAGGTCAGCAGCATCTGGGGGAAGAACGCCTCGTCAAAGATCACCTGGCGGCCCTCCGGCAGGGGGAAGGTCTTGCCGCAGTAGGTCTGCGTCCAGCCGTCTAATTGCGCCTGGGTGAACTTTTCCCGGCACTGCGCCAGCGCTGCATCGGCGTCCAGCCGGTAGGCGTCGGGATCGATGTGCTCCGAGCAGTCCAGCGTGATCATGGTGGCGCCGTCGGCAATGGCGGCGCGCACCTCCTCCAGCGTTTTCAGGTGGTCGCCGTCGGCGGCATAGCCGCCGTGATAGCCCGCCTCAAACACTTGCCACGCCACGTCGTCCAGCATCTGGCGATAGCTGCGGCCCGTCAGGTTCAGCTCCCGCTTGGACTGCTGTGCCAGCACGGGGAAGGCCCCGGTGCCCGCCAGCGCGGCGATGTGCGCGCCGGATACCAGCCCCAGCCGGTCGCCCAGGCCGATGGTCACGTCGTGACCCTCAAGGCTCACCGGCTTCAGCTCCGGGAACCGCCGCTGCAAGGCCAGCAGATTCTTATGGGTCAGGGGGCATTCCTGCCAGGTGTCGCCGCCCTCGGCCTGATGCAGGCCCTGATAGTCACCGGCCTGGCCGAAGATCACCAGCAGCCGCTGACCGTCCGCCCTGCGCCACAGGCCGTACTGTCCGTCCTCCGCCGTCCACAGGACTTCACCGGCGGGGAGATAGCCCCGGCTTTCCAGGGCGCGGTACGCGTTTTCATATTTCATATTGCAGGCACCTCCGAATCATTCCGCCAGCAGACGGTGCATTTCCCGCAGCCACGCGGCGCAGCCCGCGTCCAGATCACCGTTGGCGTGACACTCGGCGCAGTAGGGGCCGTCATAGCCCACCTCACGGAAGGCCCGCAGCAGGGCAGGGAAGTCTGTGTGGCCCAGACCGGGGTACTTGCGGTTGGAGTCGGCAATGTGGACATAGGCCGTATCCCTGCCGTAGGTGCGGATGGTCTCCGTCAGGTCGCCGTCCTCGATATTCATATGGAAGGTATCCATCAGCAGCTTGGTGCGCTTCAGTCCCGCGTCATGCAGGAAGCGGGCGGTGTCCGCCACGCTGCACAGGAAGTTGTTCTCATAGCGGTTGATGGGCTCCATCACGAAGCAGTTCTCCTCGCCGGGGATGGTCTGCTCCAGCTTCACCAGCGCCTCGGCCAGGGTGTCCAGCACCCGCTGGGTATCCTCCGGCGCGGCGATGTTGCCCCGGATGCAGCCGATGATCACCTGGGCGCCGAACTCACCGGCGATCTGTGAGAAGGTCACCAGCCGGTCAAAGGCCTGCTGCCGCACAGCGGGATCGCTGTCGGTCAGGCTGATGTGCTCGTTGACATAGACCCGGCCGGTGCCGAAGGCGGTGATCTTCATGCCGGTCTCCGCCAGCGCCTGCCGGATGGCGGGCAGCTCCAGCCTTGCCGGGTCGGAAATATTCAGCTCGACGCCGCCGTATCCCAGCTCCTTGGCGAAACGGATACGCTGGGCAAAATCGCCCTGGCACATGTAGGGCGCGCCGCCGATGATCCTGTCCACCACGGACAGGGCCAGTGTATTGTGGGACATACGCTCTCTCCTTTATCAGCAGTCAACACGGGCCGGCCGAGTGGCCGGCCCGTGAACAGGACGCAGTGTTTGATTAGCTGTTGGTGCCGAAGATGCCGCGCTTGGGCAGCTCGTGCACGCTCTTCCAGCCCTCGCTGAGGGGCTCGCGCAGGCAGGGCTCGATCTCCTCGAAGGGGCGCAGAGAGAACTTGCGGGGATCGGGGACCTGACCGGCGGGATAGGTCTCCAGGATATCCTCCACCATGGCGTTCAGATACTCGCAGATAGCGGCAATGGCGCGCTTGGCCTTGCGGGGATCGGCCTTGCTGGGGCTGCCCACCACGCCCTCGGGGGTGGCGAAGCGCTCGATAACGCGGTGACCCTCGGCCTCGGACCACTTGTTGGGCCGGTGGAAGGAGTCCACGGAGCCGTCATAGAAGCCGCCGTC
>CAKTZN010000152.1 GCA_934635545.1 uncultured Oscillospiraceae bacterium
TCGGCCATGGAGCCGAAAGAGGCACTGGCCTTCTTGAAGAACCAGGTGTTGGCGCTCTTGTCCATGCTCCACATCTCGGGGCCCTTGTGGCCGAATGTGGTCTGGAAGGTGATGACGCGGCCCATGGCGCCGGAGGAGAGGATCTCCTTGGCCTTCTTATGGGCGGGGGCCAGGCGCTGGTTATGGCCGATCATCAGGCGCTTGCCGCTCTCCTTGGCGGCGGCCACCATGGCCTCACACTCCTCCAGGGAGACGGCCATGGGCTTTTCGCACAGGACGTGCTTGCCGGCCTTCAGGGCCTTGATGCTGATCTCGGCATGGAAGGCGTTGGCCATGCAGACGGAGACGGCGTCGATCTCAGGATCGGCCAGCAGCTCGTCCACACCGGCGTACACCTTGCCGCCGTACAGATCCACCAGGGCCTGGGCACGCTCGGGGATCAGATCGTAGAAGCCCTTGATCTCCACGGCGCTGTTGTGGAAGTATTCATACCCGTGACGCTGCTTGGCAATGGAGCCGCAGCCGATGACGCCAACTCTCAACATGTTCGTTTCTCCTTCGTTTTATGATTCGTGATGTGCCGCGACGGATTCCCGCAGCACCAGTTTATGGGGTAAAAATGTCCGCGTATGGGATACCTGCTCCCCCCGCAGCATCCGCAGCAGGATCTCCAGGCTCACCTGGCCCATCTCATAGCAGGGCTGGGCCACCGTGGTCAGGTGGGGGTGGAACATGGTGGTGTAATCCACGTCGTCAAAGCCGGTCACCGACAGATCCTCCGGCACCCGCAGCCCCATGTCGTGGGCACGGGAGATGACGCTGAGGGCCAGGATGTCCGATATGCAGCACACGGCGGTGGGCCGGGGCTGGGTCTGCAGCAGCTTTTCCGCCGCGGCAAGGCCGGAGCCGTAGGAGTAATCCGCGTCGGCCATGGCGATCAGCTCTTCGCCGCAGGGAAGGCCCGCCTCCCGCAGGACATCCTCGTATCCGCGGCGGCGCAGTTGGGTGGAGATAAAGGCGTTGTCCGCGCTGAGCATGGCGATGCGGCGGTGGCCCTGGCGGATCAGGTAGCGCACCGTCTCCGCGGCGGCGGCGTAGTTGTCGATGGACACGGTGGGCTGCTCCAGCTCCGGGACATACTCGCAGCACTGGACGATGGGATAGCGCTCGGCATAGCCGCTGAGCCATTGGCTGTCCTTCCGGCAGCCCAGGAAGATGGCGCCGTCGGCCCGGTGGGCGTCCAGCATCTTCAGGAAGCGCTCCTCATTCTCCGGCTGGCCGCCGGTGTTGCAGATCAGCACGCTGTACTCGCTGTGGTGGGCCAGATCGCCGATGCCGGTCAGGATGCTGGAGTAGTAGGGGTTGGAGAAGTTGGGGGCCAGGGTCAGGATCACCCGGCTCTCGCTGCGGCGCAGGTTCCGGGCCGACTGATTGGGGACGTAGTCCAGCGCCCGGATGGCCGCCATCACCCGCTGGGCCGTGGCCGCCTTTACCGACTCGCTGCTATTGAGCACCCTGGACACTGTTGCCACCGAAACACCCGCATATTTTGCCACCTCGCCGATCGTTACCATGCGGGAGCCTCCGTTTCCTCGGTTGAAAATGTAATGGATTACATTTTTTACACCTTTATCATACCAGCCCGGACGGCGGCCTGTCAAGAAATATGGTAAAATGCGCAGAATTTTCAGCCCTTTCGCTAATTCCCCGGCGGCGCTTTCGGGCGGTTTGCACAATCCTTTGACAAACTGTTGATTTCCCCTTGACAAAGCAAAATTTTATGATTACCTTAATCTGTGTGATCAACCACTACGCGTTTTGAGAGGAGCGATACCGATGAAAATGGGTCTTGTCACTGCCATTCTGGAGCAGTATGACTATGAAAAAATGATCGACACCGTGTCCGAGATGGGCTTTTCCTGCGTGGAGGTGGCCTGCTGGCCCTCCGGCAAGGCGGAGCGCCGCTATGCCGGTGTCAGCCATATCGATGTGGGGCGCGTGTGCGAGGATGACGCCTATGCCAAGCACATCCTGGACTACGCCGCCGACCACCATGTGGAGATCTCCGCCCTGGCCTTCTATCCCAACACCATGGACGGCGACCTGGAGAAGCGCGCCGCCAACGTGGCGCACCTGATGACCGTGATCCGCGCCAGCGCCAAGCTGGGCATCAATATGGTGACCACCTTTATCGGCCGGGATCAGACCAAGAGCGTGGAGGAGAATCTGGAGCTGGTGAAGGAGGTATGGCCTCCCATCATCGCCCTGGCGGAGGAGCTGGGCGTCCGCATCGCCATCGAGAACTGCCCCATGCTGTTCGGCCGTGACCAGTGGCCCGGCGGTCAGAACCTGATGACCACCCCCGACATCTGGCACAAGGTCTTCGACATTCTGCCCAGCGCGAACCTGGGCATCAACTACGATCCCAGCCACTTCGTGTGGCAGATGATCGACTATCTGAAGCCCCTGTAC
This sequence comes from uncultured Oscillospiraceae bacterium, assembly GCA_934635545.1. Classification (GTDB taxonomy): domain Bacteria; phylum Bacillota; class Clostridia; order Oscillospirales; family Oscillospiraceae; genus Vescimonas. The sequence goes on from CAKTZN010000152.1 coordinate 2,473, forward strand.
GAGTTCAAGGACAAGATCTTCCACGTCCACTACAAGGACATCAAGCTGTTCCCGGAGAAGCTGGCCCGCGTAGGCGTGATGGCCTATCCCCTGGACTTCATGAGTCCCAAGCTGCCCGGCCTGGGCGATGTGGACTGGGGCAAGTTCGTCTCCGCCCTGACCGACATCGGCTACGACAGCTACACCTGCATTGAGGTGGAGGACAAGTCCTTCGAGGGCAGCGAGGAGGCCGTGCTGAAGTCCCTGCGGCTCAGCAAGCGGTATCTGGAGCAGTTCGTGATCTGAACGAAATATTGAACAAAGAGTATCCACGGGAGGGCGTATGCCCTCCCGTGGATACTCTTTATCTCCTCTCCCCTTCCCAGCCTCTTGCATTTTGCCGGGAAACGCCCTATAATCGGGGTAATACCATGTGAAGGGAGATTCGCCATGGATGAGCGTCTGATCTACGAGATCCTGGCGGTGGTGGGCGAGATCCCCGAGGGGCAGGTGGCCTCCTACGGCCAGATCGCCCGGCTCATCGGACGTGAGCGAAACGCCCGGCTGGTGGGCAAGGTACTCAGCAGCGCCGGGCTGTACGGCGACTATCCCTGCCACCGGGTGGTGGGACACGACGGGCGGCTGGCGCCCCATTGGCCGGAGCAGGGCTTCCTGCTGCGGCAGGAGGGCGTCCCCTTCCGGGACGAGAACCATGTGGACATGAAGCGATGCCGCTATTCCGGCATCTGATAACAAGACAAATGACAGGAGGACACATCATGAAAGCACTGCTGATCAACGGCAGCCCCCACGAAAAGGGCTGCACCTATACCGCTCTGGCGGAGCTGGCCAGAACGCTGGAGGCCGAGGGCATCGAGACGGAGATCGTCCAGGCCGGGAAAACCAACATCTCCTGCAATGCCTGCGGCGTGTGCAAGAAGACCCACCGCTGCGTCCACGACGATCTGGTGAACGAGGTGGCCCAGAAGTTCAACGAGGCCGACGCTCTGGTGATCGGCTCCCCGGTGTACTACGCCTCCCCTGCCGGCGGCGCCATCTCCTTTATGGACCGGCTGTTTTTCAGCACGCCGTGGATCAACAAGACCATGAAGGTGGGCGCGTCGGTGGTGTCCTGCCGCCGGGGCGGCAACACCGCCACCTTCGACGCGCTGAACAAGTACTTCACCATCTGCGGCATGCCCATCGCCAGCAGCCAGTACTGGAACATGGTGTACGGCAACAAGCCGGAGGAGGTGCTGCAGGATAAGGAGGGCCTTCAGACCATGCGGACGCTGGGCCGCAACATGGCCTTCCTGATGAAGAGCATCCAGTTGGGCAAGGAGCAGTTCGGCCTGCCGGAGAAGGAGCCCACCGTCACCACCAATTTCCACCAGAGCCAGAACGCCAAGCCCTTCTGAGTCGGGTGCTGACGGGGGGCGGGCGACCGCAAGGGCCGCCCCTACGGAATAAACACCGAACCCTGCCTATGCCGCGCGGGGCGATGTGGGCATCGCCCCCTACGGAAGCGCCGCCGCGTTTTACGCAAAAAAAGAGACGCCATAGGCGTCTCTTTTCTGTTTTCCGCTTTTAGTGGTGGCTGACACGCTCCCACTCCTCGCTGTCCTCGTGCAGCAGGGAGAGGTCCTTGATATACGCCGTCTCCAGGGGGTTGCTGAGGGGCGCGGCAGCCTTGTACTTCTCCAGCCACGCCTTGGACTTCTCCGGCGGGCGGACGGTACCGGCACCGGCGATGCAGCCGCCGGGACAGGCCATGCCCTCCAGCAGGTAGCCGTCGTACTTGCCGGTGCGGGCAATGCGCAGCATCTGGCGGCACTCCCGCAGGCCCTCGGCATACACGGTCTTGACCTCCATATTGGGGCGCTCACGGTGGATCACGTCCTCCACCGCCTTGGCCACGCCGCCGCTGGCGGCAAAGCCTACGCCGGGGGCGCTGGCCTCAAAGTGGGAGGGCACGTCGGGGATCTGGCTGAAATCGATATTCTTGGCCTCGAACATGCCCCGCAGCTCCTCGAAGGTCAGGACGAAGTCCACCTCGCTGCGGACGCTGCGGCGGCTGGCCTCCAGCTTCTTGGCGGCGCAGGGGCCGATGAAGGCCACGCGGCAGTTGGGGTCACGGCGCTTCATGAGCCGGGCCGTCAGCACCATGGGGGTCATGGTCATGGAGATATA
>CAKTZN010000153.1 GCA_934635545.1 uncultured Oscillospiraceae bacterium
GCGCCCATCATGCCATAGCGCAGATAGTGCTCGGCGCTGATGACCACGGCGGGCAGCTTGCCCTGGGCCGCGTCCATGGCCTGGCAGGCGTGGAACCGCAGCGCCTCGGCGCTGGCCATCAGGCCGGGGCCGAACATCTCTTCAAAATTTTTCACGATCTTGGGGGAGATCTTCCCGATCTCCGGGGCAAGGCCCAGTGCGATGGGAGTCTTGCGCTCCCGGATGGCGGCCTGTAATTTCTCGATGGACATGGCGGGCACTCCTTTGGTCACAGATTTATCATCAAATTATTGTACCATTTTGTGGCTTTATCATCAAGTTATTGTACCATTCCGCGCCTGTTTTGGCAAGTAATGCCCCGTGTTTTTCGCCCTTTTTCCGGGCAAACTGACGCCAGACGATAAAAAAGGAGTGGATGAAACATGAAAATCGCCGCATTCGTCAGCGGTCTGTGCCTGGGCATGGTGGCCGGTGCCACGGTGGATCGCATGTCCTCTGACCGGAAGGCCCGCCGCGCCGTCAGCCGCACCATGGAGCGCATGGGCAAGGCCATGGACAGCGCCTTCGAGGATGTGAAAAGCTGCCTGCACTGAATGAAAAATGACCGGCCAAGCCGGTCATTTTTCATTCAATTTTTATCACTCCGGATCAACGCCGCTGACAATTTCATACAGCAACTGAAGATCATACACATCCGCCTGGCCGTCGCCGTTCACATCCATGGCCGCGGCCAGCATCTTGCCCGCCCAGTTGGTGGTACCGCCGCCGGTGGTCAGTTGCTCATACAGGCACTCCACGTCGGTGATATCCGGCGTTGCGCCGTCACCGTTGATGTCACCCCACAGGGGCGCGCAGGTAATGGTGAAGGGCGAGAAGGAGGGCGTTGTGAACTTTATGCCATATTCGGTATATTCGCCCTGAATAGCCGTATATTCGCTGCACGCTTCGTTGTAGTGATGGATCACCGGCGCGGGCAGATTGCGTTCTACAGCCAGCTCGTAGGTCAGCCCGTCAAAATAGCTGTAGGGCAGATAGACCACGCTGCTGTCTCCCACATTGCCGGAGACCGACAGCTCAATATACAGGGTATTGCCGTTGCTCTCCTGGGGATAGCGCGTGCTGACCAGTGTCAGGCCGGTCTGACCGATCAAAGTCGGAGCCGTCACTGCCCCATCTATCGTTTCAGAGGATTCCGTCTTGGTATCATATACAAATGGTTCGTTATAGCCGAACACATACACCGGCTCACCAAGAGCCTCCGTTCCCTCTGCGTCGCTGTACCACTGGATCACACGAATATTGTAATATTGGGATTCGGCGAAATACTTCGTCAGATACTTGTCTGTCAATTCCACCGTGCCGACATTGGCAACCGGCAATACATAGCCTGTTGTATCCGCGACAGAGCGGATCTTCGCACTCCACAGAGACGCAAGATAGTCCGAACTGCTGAAAATTCTGGGGTCACGATCCGTGCGCCTGATATAACAGCGATAGGATTCCGCACCTTCCGGCACAGGCATTTGCATGGTGGCAGTCAGATCCTCCACCGTGGGGATCACCTCGCCGTCGAATGTGGTATAATACATGCCAGAAAATGCATTATATGTCACTTTCATGCCGCCGGAAAATTCCGGAATCACCATATCTGCTGCCGGCACACAATCGCCCTTCATATACGGTACTGACGGCTGCACAGCAATATTCAGTTTCTCACGGTACAGTTCCCCGTTCTTATACCAATCAAAGTACAGCGTGGTATCTTTTGCCCAGATACCGCCGCCGCACACGTCATTGCCATCCGAATCAACATAATCGGAGGGCGCAAACACTCTGTAATGCGCCGCGTACTGTCCATCGGGCTGGGTCGCGCCCAATGCCTGCAAGGTCACAAGGCCGTCTGATACCGTGTAATTCCATTTCGTCAGGTCTATATCGCTGATATCAATGCGGCTGGCATCCACAGGCTGTGCGGGATAGGGTTCAAACTCATAGGCAAAGTCTTCCTCTTTTACCACGCGGTAGCGGATCATCCACTTTGTCTCATTGCCGTTATTATCTATCGTGTCTTCGTCATACCGCATCACATAGTACATATCCGACGGTGTGGGGGCCGGTGTAATGGTCACGAATCCATCCCGTTCGTTATAGGCCGCGATGGCGGTGTCTGTGGCCGGTGTTCTCGGCATCTGGTCACTTGTCCAATAGGATATTCCCTCACCGGAAATATGATTTTGAAGCGCGCCTTCTTTGGGATCATTTCCATCCAGATGCCTGGAGCTGCGCACGACCTTGCTCATGTCCGGCTTTGGCATGAAGATATCTGCCGTCAGGCTGCCCCCATGAACATCCTGATAAGCTTTTTCCCAATGCTCCTGCAAGCCCTTTTTCACCGTAATGGTCAGGATATACCCCCGGAAGGTCTCATCATAAACATAGCTGGTCTCATAGTCTACCCCTTCCACCAGGCTTTCAGGAAAATTCATATCCGGTTGCGTCTCCGGTGTTCGATACCCTGCTTCCCATAACTGTGCAAACACATCGTCAAGCTCCGTGCCCCACACGGTGGGGATCAGGGACAGGGCCATCGCCAGGGACAGCACCAATGCCAGCAGCTTTTTCATTGCTTCTCTCTCCTTTTCCGTCATATGGGTATGCTTCTGTCGTTCATCATACCATGTGCCTGACGGGAAAACAATAAGCGGGCTGCATAGTAACGGCTGTTTTTCCAGGGAAACCCGCCGCAGACTTTGTCAAAAAGCCGGGAAAAATGGTGGATTTTTCCGCAAAGCTCCTGTATAATGTTAAATTGTAGAATTATCACCCTGTACAACATCAGGAGGGACTATGCGCAATATCTGGACGGTATTCAAAACCGACATCAAAACGCTGAGCAAATGTTTCTTTGCCTGCGCGGTGGTGGTGGCCATCGCCGTGCTGCCCAGCCTGTACGCATGGCTGAACATCTATTCCAACTGGGATCCCTACGGCAACACCGGCGGGATCTCCATCGCCCTGGCCTCGCTGGACAAGGGCTACACCGACGAGGACGGCGTGTACGTCAACAAGGGCGAGGACGTGGTCAACGACCTGCGGGAGGCCACCAGCATCAACTGGGTCGTGGTGGACAGCGAAAAGCAGGCCAAGGACGGCGTATACGCCGGGGATTACTACGCCGCGGTGGTCATCGACAAGGATTTCTCCTATAAGATGTACCACATGCTGACGGAGTGGACCGGCAAGCCCACCATCACCTACTATGAAAATGCCAAGAAGAACGCCGTGGCCACCAAGATCACCGACACCGCGGTGGAGAGCCTGAAGCGCTCCATCAGCGAGAACTATCTGGAGGTGGTCATCGGCCGGGTGATGACCCAGGCCAACCTGCTGGCCGCCGACCTGACGGCGGACGATCCCGAGACGGCGGTGAAGGGCCTGTTCTATCAGGTGCGGGATCTGCTGGCGGGCTGCCGGGCCACCATGGACGCCTTTGACGCCGCCCGAAGCAACAGCACCGTGGACATCGACGCGGGCAGGCTGGCCCAGATCATCCAGGACATCAACAACAAGCTGCCGGACGGCGACAAGATCCTGGAGACCGTTGCCCAGATCGACCGGACCATCTACGCCGCCCTGGAGAAGGTGCAGCGGGCCCTGGACAAGATCCAGCAGGCCGCCATGGACGACAGCAAGCTGGAGGAGGCCCGCCAGGCCATCGAGGAGGCTGCCGCCGCCATGGGTCAGATGGGCGATCAGCTCACCGCCTGGGCCGACCGGCTGGAGCAGCAGTCCCCCGGCCATCTGGCCGCCCGGATCGCCCGCGACATCGCCGACAGGTGCTACGCCCTGCAGAGCCGTCTGGCCGCCCTGCCGGACAACGACGATCTGCAGACCGCCATCAAGGACTGCCGGGACATCATCGCCGCCATCGGCGATCTGACCGGCAAGCTGCTGCCCACCGCCGACGACCTGCGGCAGGATCTGGACTACGTCATGAGCCAGATCACCGCCTCCGTGGGCAATGTGAAGGATCTGGCCGACGACGCCCGGGCCGTCCGCAATGCCCTGGCCAACACGGCGCTGGCCCTGGACGAGACCATGGAGCTGCTGCGGCCCGCCGCCCAGCGGCTGTCCCAGTCGGTGTCCGACCTGGTCGACAAGCTGCAGGGTCTCACCGACAGCGAATATCTGGATCTCCTGCTGGAGATCCTGGGCGGCGACCCGGAGGAGTACGGCCAGTACTTCTCCCAGATGGTACAGACCACCGTCACCCCCATCTATCCCATCGAGAACTACGGCTCCGCCATGGCCCCCTTCTATACGGTGCTGGCCATCTGGGTGGGCGGCGTCATTCTGGTGGCCATCATCAAGCCCCACGCCCGGCTGGACGGTCTGATCGACCCCAAGCCCCGTGAGCTGTTCTTCGGCCGGTACATCATCTTCTTCCTGCTGAGCCAGATCCAGGCGGCGGTCATCATCACCGGCGACCTGTTCCTGTTGAAGATCCAATGCCTGCATCCGGGCCTGCTGTATCTGACCGGTGCGCTGACGGCCCTGACCTTCAGCCTGCTGATCTACTCCCTGGCCCTGTCCTTCGGCGACGTGGGCAAGGCCATCGTGGTGGTGGTCATGGT
>CAKTZN010000154.1 GCA_934635545.1 uncultured Oscillospiraceae bacterium
TACGCCCTGCCCGCCCAGACCCAGACCGACCTGCGCAAGCGGGACATCCGCAGCATGGAGGAGCTGAAGGCCGCCACGGCGGAGCTGGCCCTCAACGACCGTCCGGAGGTGTTCTGAGAGGACAGCGCAGTGCCGGATGCCCACAGCGTTTCGCAGGGCGGGGCATGGCCGCCCCGCCCTGCGTTTTTTTACTTCACCACGATCTGGTTGCTGGCGGAGCCGAAGATCTCCTGCCACGCGGCGTCCACCTTGGCGGCCTCGTCCTGGGCCAGCTTGGCCTCGTCGGCGGTGTTCTCGTCCGGGAGCTGTCCCAGGATCAGCAGCGCCACATAGTTGCCGCTGACGAACAGGCGGGCCTGCTGCACCATGGGCAGGTTCATGCTGTACATCTTGCTGTAATCCAGCACCTGGTCATAGCTGGTCTGCAGCGCCGCGGCGGCATCCTGGGCGTAGCCGTCCTTCACCTTCAGCACTATGGCGGTGCTGGCGTCCAGGGCGCTGTTCTCGCTGCTCTCGGCGGCCCAACTGTCGATCTTGCTCAGATCCAGACCGTAGTAGTTGGTCATGCGGTCCTCATCCTCGGCCAGGTCGCAGCCGTAGCTGTCGCCCAGCTTTTCCTTCAGGGCGTCCAGCACCTGCTGGGCTGTCATGTCGGCGGCGGGAGCGGGATCGTTCTTGTTGTCGTCCTTGCCGCCGTCCTGCTTGCCGCCGCAGGCGGCCAGGGACAGCACCAGCATCAGCGCCAGCAGCAGCGCGGTCATTTTTTTCATCATGTTCATGGTTCAAAACCTTCCTTTCAGTTTGTTTACGCCCTGTTAGACGGCGGCGGCGGAAGAAAGGTTCCCGGTTTTCAAAAAAATTTTCCGCTTTTCAATCGGCGGAAGATGTGCTATACTATCCTCGAACAAAAGGGCGAGGGGAGGGACGGCGTATGGCCGACCGTGTGATCCTGCATTGCGATCTGAACTGCTTTTTCGCGTCGGTGGAGCTTTTAAGCTATCCGGCGCTGCGTGATGTGCCGGTGGCGGTGTGCGGCGACCCGGAGTCCCGCCATGGCATCGTGCTGGCCAAGAACGAGGCCGCCAAGCGCCTGGGCGTGAAAACGGCGGAGACCATCTGGCAGGCCAAGCGGAAGGCGCCCAACCTCATCACCCTGCCGCCCCATCACGGACTGTATCAGGAGTACAGCCGGAAGGTCAACGCCATCTACGGCCAGTATACCGACCTGGTGGAGCCCTTCGGCATCGACGAGAGCTGGCTGGACATCACCGGCAGCATGCACCTGTTCGGCGGAGACGGCAAGGCCATCGCCGACGGGCTGCGTGACCGGCTGCGGCAGGAGCTGGGGCTGACCATCTCGGTGGGCGTCAGCTTCAACAAGATCTTTGCCAAGCTGGGCAGCGACTACAAAAAGCCCGACGCCACCACCGTCATCAGCCGGGACAACTGGCAGGACATCGTGTGGCCCCTGCCGGTGGGCGACCTGCTGGGGGTGGGCCACTCCTCCCAGAAGCTGCTGCGGCAGTACGGGGTGGAGACCATCGGCCAACTGGCGGCCTTCCCCCGGGAGACGCTGGAGACCCTGATGGGCAAGCACGGGGCCCAGCTCCACGACTATGCCAACGGTCTGGAGAACAGTCCCGTCCGGCCCCAGCATGAGACCGAGCCGGTGAAATCCGTGGGCAACGGCACCACCTATCCCGCCAATCTGACCCGATGGGAGCAGGTGCGGGGCGGGCTGTCGGCGTTGGCCGACAGCGTGGCGCTGCGGCTGCGGCGGCATAATATGTACTGCGGCGGCGTGTCACTGACCATCCGGTACGCCGATTTCCGCCAGTTCAGCCGCCAGACCCGGCTGGAGAGCCCCACCCATCTGCAAAAGGACATCTATCGCGCGGCGCTGGCCCTGGCCCAGCAGGCGTGGCACGCGCCGGAGCCCATCCGGGCCCTGACGGTCACGGCGCTGTATCTGACGCCGGACGGCGAGAGCTATCAGCAGCTCGACCTGCTGGCGGGGGAGAGCGCCAGGCGGGACGAGAAGCAGGAGCGGCTGGAGCAGGCCATGGACGCCATCCGCGGCAAGTTCGGCAAGGACGCCATCACCTTCGGCAATACCGGCAAATTCAGCGGCTGGGACGACTGAATGACAGCCAAGGTCAAATTGTAAATTTTCCTTGATGATCCGGCGGCGGCATTGCAAAACGGGACAAAGCGTGCTAAGATAGTAAAACTGCCTATTCGACAAAATTTACCATATTCGTCCCGGCCGCGGGACGATCAAGGAGACTTTATGGATCACGAGAATCAAATCCCCCAGGAGAAGGAGGCTGTTCCCAAGCGCAGTCTCTGGCCCCTGTTCTTCCTGCCCATGGCGCTGCTGTACCATGAGATGCTGCTGCACATCTTTGACCGCACCAGCCTGTTCTGGGACATGCCGCTGGTATATATTCTGCTGTTTTCCGCTGCCATCGGCTTTCTGCTGTCGGCGCTGGTGGATCTGCTGCCCAGGAAGGCTGCCCATGTGATCACCTACGCCCTGTGCATCTTCTGGACGGTGCTGACGTGCATCGAATACTGCTGCAAGAGCTATTTCAAGACCTACTGGGGGCTGAGCTTCATCACCCAGATGACCGGCAACGTGGTGGGCAATTTCTTCACCACCATGGTGGAGATCATCCTCGGCCGCATCGTGTTCATCCTGCTGGCCTTCGTGCCGCTGATCGCGCTGATCATCTTCCGCCGCCATCTGCTGCCAGGTAAGGCCCTCCACGGCCGGACGCGGCTCATCGCTCTGGCGGTGTTCCTGGTGTGCCAGGCCGCCGGCTCTGTCCTGTGCTATACCGGCGAAGACCGGGCGGACTATACCTATAACTACGTCACCGACTACGCCGTGCCCCGGTTCGGCCTGGCCACCACCATCCGCCTGGAGGCCCAGTACGCCCTGATGGGCCTGCCGGACGCCCCGGTGATCGAGGTGGCGGAGCCGGAACCCGATCCGGAGCCGGTGGTGTACGACTATAACAAGATGGATCTGGACTTCACCGCCACCTCCGACCTGGTGGGCGGCTCCACGCTGGAGAACATGCACAAGTACTTCAGCAGCAAGACCGCCAGCCAGAAGAACGAGTATACCGGCATGTTCGCGGGGAAGAACCTGATCCAGATCACCGCCGAGGCCTTCTCCCCCTACGTCATCAGCAAGGAGCTGACGCCCACCCTGTATAAGCTGACCCACGAGGGCTTCGTGTTCACCAACTACTATCAGCCCGGCTGGGGCCAGTCCACTACCGGCGGCGAGTTTGCCCACATGACCGGCATCATCCCCACCTGGGTCAACGGCAACCTCAGCTTCTACGCCAGCCACCAGGACTATATGCCCTTCGCCCTGGGCAACCAGTTCCGGGCGCTGGGCTATACCACCGTGGCCTATCACAACAACTCCTACACCTACTACAACCGTCATCTCACCCATCCCAACCTGGGCTATGACTACTACGGCCAGGGCAACGGCCTGAACATCACTGGCCCCGGCTGGCCCTACTCCGATCTGGAGATGATGGAGCTGACCGCCCCGGCATATATCGAGGATTACGTTCAGAACGGCAAGCCCTTCCACGCCTACTACATGTCCGTCAGCGGCCATGCCAACTGGGGCTGGGGCAACGCCATGTCCGCCAAGAACCGCGAGGCCGCCGTGGCCGCCTATCCCGACGCCTCCCAGCCGGTGCAGGGCTATATCGCCGCCAATCTGGAGCTGGAATACGCCCTGACCTATCTGCTGGAGCAACTGGAGGCCGCCGGGATCGCCGACGACACCGTCATCTGCCTGACTGCCGACCACTATCCCTACGCCCTGGTCACCGACAACGGCGACTACTATCAGGAGCTCAGCGGCAGGCAGGACAGTGAGCTGGACATCTCCCGCTATAAGAATACCTGGCTGCTGTGGAGCGGCAGCATGGAGGAGAGCGTCACCGTCAAGACTCCCTGCTCCGCCATCGACATCCTGCCCACCCTCAGCAATCTCTTCGGCCTGGAGTTCGACTCCCGGCTCATGTCGGGCCACGACGTGTTCGCCGAGAACTATAACGCCGCCCAGGCCAGCACCTGCATGCCGCTGGTGATCCTGCCCACCAACCGGGGGTATAGCTGGATCACCGCCGCCGGTACCTATGACGCCAAGACCCGTACCTTCACGCCCAACTACGGCATCACCGTGGCGGACGACTATGTGGACACGGTGTCGGCGCTGGTGGACGCCAAGTACTCCTACGCCCGGCAGTTGATCCAGTACGACTACGCCGGTGTGGTGCTGCACCATCCCCAGGCCACCCATGTGATGGCCGCGCCTCCCAAGCCCCCTGCCGCCAGCACCGAGGAGCCGGTGGAATAAGAGGCTGATGCCCGACACAAAATAAAAGAGCCACGCACGGCTACAGTCTCATAGGTACACAATGTGGCCCAAGGTCAACCGATGCGAAAATAGCGGCATGCACGCGCATGCCGCTATTATTTCAATGGCCAGTTATGCTTGGTCAGCCATTACTCCCCTACATCTTCGGCGTCAATGAATATTGTCGCAGCTTGAATCGGAACAGGCAGATGGCTGGATTTGGCGGCCTGCATCACAGCG
>CAKTZN010000155.1 GCA_934635545.1 uncultured Oscillospiraceae bacterium
CCGCCGTCAAACACGAACTGCAGCACGCCGAAAACAAAGCCGCTCAGCAGGCCGGGCCCAAGGCCCCAGCGCACGGCGTACAGCACCAGGGGCACCATGGACAGCACAACGCTGCCGCCCCAGGGCATCTCCCACAGCTTGATAAAGCTGAGGATCTCAGCCACGGCCACCAGAACAGCGCCCTCGCACAGGGCACGAAGCTTCATGTGATTCATGTGAAATGACCTCCTAAGAAAACATGCTCTGTCCGGAGGTGTCTCTTACGGAAACACCGCATTGCGGGCGTTGCAATGCGGTGAAAAGAAACCATTCACTATGACCACATTCCTACGCCGGCATTATCCGGATCAGGTTCGAGGGATCACAGCGGCGATACGCTGTATCTCAGCCGGTTTGCACCAGCACCCCTTGTATTGTACGGTCATCATAGCACACAGGTAGGTTTTTGTCAAGATGGGACGGAAGAAAATTTTCCCCGTCCGATCATGACCGATCCTGTCCTATTCCGTCTGCTCCAGCGCGCCGGAAGCCTCCAGCATGGCGAAGCGATCCAGGGCGATATACCCGGCGGCGAAGATCACATACAGCCCCGCCAGGGTCAGCAGGGGCTTGAGGACATTGGCCCAGCCCGGCTCACAGTACAGCACCGCGCCGTCGTCGGTGACCACCTGGGCGGCCAGCATCTCATGGCGCAGGGTGTACACCGTGCCGTCAGCGGCGGTGAAGCTGCGGCGCAGGGGCTTCAGCTCCTGATACAGCGCGCCGCCCTCATCGGTCTTGCTTTCGATGACGTTCCCCTGCAGATCCATGGTGACGGCCACCTTGCCGGTGGACAGCAGGAGCTGCCCGTCCCGGATGGTGAACACATAGCTCTTGTCCACGTCGGGCTTGAGGGTATCCACCTTCTCGCCCGCTTGGTACACCTCGATCCTGCCGCCGCGGCCCAGATACAGCCGCCCCGCGTCATCGACGGCCACGCCGCCGTAGGACAGGGCCATGGCGCCGGTGGCCATGGCGATGATGGCCAGCACAAAGATCAGCGCCGCGGGGATGGCCAGCGCCCGCATCAGCCTGCGGTATTTCGGTTCCAGTAATTTCATAACGCTACCTCATTTCAGAGCTTACATCCACATGGCGAACAGCCGCAGCAGCGTGCCCAGCGCCTTCTGATACCAGGGACGGCCCTTCCACCGGGCCATGGTCACCCGCTGCCCCTGGGCCATGATGCGGGCCATGTCCTCCGCCAGCGGCCGGGACACGTCGGTGCCGTACAGCAGCGTACCGCACTCGAAATGGAGCTGGAAGCTGCGGTAGTCCATGTTCACCGAGCCCACGAAGGCCATCTCGCCGTCGGCCAGCACCGTTTTGCCGTGGAGCAGGCCGGGGGTAAAGGTGTAGATCTCCACCCCGTGGCGCATCAGCTCACCCCAGTAGCTCTGGGCCACCAGATAGGCGAACTTGTGGTCGGGGACGCCGGGCATCAGCAGCCGGGTCTGTACGCCGCTGTCCGCCGCCAGACACAGGGCCCGCATCATGGGCTCGTCGATGGCCAGATACGGCGTGGTGACGGTCAGCGTCTCCCGGGCGCCGCAGATCAGTTGGAGAAACGCGTCCTCGGCGGTGTTGATGGGATTGTTGTCCGGGCCGTCCACAAAGGGCTGGACGAAGCCCCTGCCCTCGCCGCCGAAGCGGGGACGGTAGAAGTCGTAGTCGTTGTCCAGGGTGCCGCCCATCCGCTCCCACAGGTGGATGAACTCCCGGGTCAGGCCCCAGGCGCCCCGGCCCGTCAGGCGCACGCCGCAGTCCTTCCAGTAGCCGAAGCGCTCCATCAGGTTGGCATACTCGTCCGCCAGGTTGGCGCCGCCGGTATAGGCCACCTCGCCGTCGATGCAGGCGATCTTCCGGTGGTCGCGGTAGTTGAAGTACAGCCGGTTCACATACTGGTGCACCGGGTTGAACACCATGACCTCCACGCCGATGGCCTTCAGGGCGTCGATCTCCTCGCTGCCGAAGCGCATCATGCTGCCGAAATCGTCAAAGAGGAACTTGATCTCCACGCCCTCCGCCCGCTTGCGGCGGAAGATGGTCAGCACCCGGTCGAAGAGGTCGCCCCGGGCCACGATGTAGTACTCCAGGAAGATGAAGCGCTGCGCCTGCTCCAGATGGGCCAGCAGGTCGTTGAGATATGCCTCGCCGGTGTCCAGATACACCGCCTCCGTGCCGTCGTACAGGGGGAAGCCGTGGCGCTCCATATAGCAGGCCAGGCGGCTCCACTCCGGCTCACGCTGCCGCAGGGCCGCCATGGCGGCACAGCTCTGGGCCGTCTGGGCGGCGCTCTCGGCGGGAAGGGGCAGCTTTTTCAGCGTCAGACGCTTGGCGCTGCTCTCGCCGTTCCACAGCCAGTAGAGGATCAGGCCCGCCACCGGCACCGCCAGGATCAGCAATATCCAGCCGATCTTATAGCTGCTGCTGCCGGGGCGGGTATAGACCCGCACGGCGCTGAACAGTGCCAGGATCTCCAGCAGGGTATAGGCCACGGCCATCCGCTGCTGCAAAAGCTTGGAAAGGCCGATGACCAGGGCGATCTGGGCCAGCAGCAGGATCGCCACCAGCGCCAGGCGCAGTCCCGCGCCGATCCGGCGTTCTGTCTTCTGTTGTACCTGGTGCTTCTTCATACGGCTCCTTTCGGGGTAAGGTGGGGGGATAACGGGGGATTGCGTTGGGGGGCGGCGACGAGCGCTGTGAAGCACAGCGGAACGAGTGCCCTTGGGGTATCGGCCCGTGCGGTATACGATAGTGCTCCGGTAAACGGCGGGCGGACAGGGTCGTCCGCCCCTACGGGTGCGGTATACGGTGGTGCCTTGCGTAGGGGCGGCCCTTGCGGCCGCCCGCATGGTTATACGATCAAAACGCCGTTCCGGGCGACCGCAAGGGTCGCCCCTACGGGGATGGTATATCGCACAGGGGGTCTTGTGGTCGGTTGTAGGGGCCGACGACTCTGTCGGTCCTATCGGTGGTGCTGCGTTTATCGTCAGGGCGGACAGGGTCGTCCGCCCCTACGGAGAAACAACGATAGTGCGGTGGTTTATGCCTCCCGCCTCAATTCCGGTTCTTGCGCAGGAGCTCCTGCTGGATGTCCCACAGCTTCTGGCTGAGATCCACATAGTAGGTCTGGGGGTTATCAAAACGCTTGATCTCGTCCCACAGGGTGTCCACCTGCTGCTTGCAGTAGGTCTGGATGTCCTTCAGGGCGGGGGATTCGTACACCTTCTTGCCCTTCAGGAACACGGGCACCAGCAGCTCACGGGCCTGGTAATTGCAGACGTTCTTGGTCTTCCAAGTGGCGTAGGGGTCGAAGAGCATCATGGGCTCGTTCTCGTCCACCACCTCGTCATAGACGGTCATGTAGTCGGCGATGGCCTTGCCGTTGTCCTTGTTGTACAGGCGGTACACCTTCTTGAAGTGGGGGATGGTGATCTTCTCCACATTCTCGCTGCACTTGATCTTGGGGATGATCTCGCCCTGTTCGTTCTCTACGGCGGTCAGCTTGTACACGCCGCCGAACACCGGCTCGCTCTTGGCGGTGATCATCCGCTCACCCACGCCGAACATGTCGATCTGGGCGCCCTGCAGGAACAGGTTCTGGATCAGCCGCTCGTCCAGGGAGTTGGACACGCTGATCTGGCACTCGGGCCAGCCGGCCTCGTCCAGCATCTTGCGGGCCTTCTGGCTGAGATAGGCCATGTCGCCGCTGTCCAGGCGGATGCCGCACTTGCTGATGCCCATGGGGCGCAGCACCTCGTTGAAGGCGCGGATGGCGTTGGGCACGCCGGATTTCAGCGTGTTGTAGGTGTCCACCAGCAGCGTGGCGTTGGTGGGATACGTCTCGCAGTAGGTCTTGAAGGCCTCATACTCGGTGTCAAACATCTGCACCCAGGCGTGGGCCATGGTGCCGCCGGCGGGCACGCCGTAGAGCTGGTCGGAGATGGTGCAGGCGGTACCGGCGCAGCCGCCGATGTACGCCGCACGGGCGCCGATGATGGCGGCGTCCGCACCCTGGGCCCGGCGGGAGCCGAACTCCAGCACCGTGCGGCCGTTGGCGGCGCGGCAGATGCGGTTGGCCTTGGTGGCGATCAGGCTCTGGTGGTTGATGGTCAGCAGCGTGAAGGTCTCGATGAGCTGGGCCTCGATGGACGGGGCGCGCACCACCACCAGCGGCTCACGGGGAAACACGGGGGTACCCTCGGGGATGGCGTAGATATCGCCGGTGAAGCGGAAGTCCCGCAGATAGTCCAGAAACTCCTCGCAGAACAGGTTGCGGCTGCGGAGATAGGCGATGTCCTCTTCGCTGAAATGCAGGTTTTCGATGTAGTCGATCAACTGCTCCAAACCGGCGGCGATGGCGAAGCCGCCCTGATCGGGCACCTTGCGGAAGAACACATCGAAATAGGTGATGCGATCCTTGTATCCGTTGCGGAAGTATCCGTTGCCCATGGTCAGCTCATAGAAATCGCACAGCATGGTCATGTTCAGCTTTTCAGCAGTATTCATGTCCTCTCAAACCTCAAATTCTCAATAATACCCCGC
>CAKTZN010000156.1 GCA_934635545.1 uncultured Oscillospiraceae bacterium
TCCCGAGCTGATCGAGTCCATCAAGGCTGCCAAGGCCGCCAAGTAAGGTTCGATACTCTCATATAAAAAGCAGGCTGTCCTTTGGACAGCCTGCGTTTGCCTGCCGTTCCCCAAAAGTGCAGCTCCGCGGTACACACCGCGGAGCTGCTCTTTTGACATCCCGGAGACGCTCGCCGGATGATACTTTTCAGGATGGATGGATTCTCAGCAATCGGCGAAGTTGTCCTCTACCGCGTTGTTTTGGCGGGTAAAGCGGCGCTCCAGAAAGTCCGGCCAGCGCAAAGTGCCCCGCTGGCACAGCCAGGCCAGCACTGTGGCCACCACGCCCAGCAGTGCCACCACGGCCACGGCCATTCTGCCAATGCAGCACAGTGTGGTTCTGTCGTCATGCCTCATAGTTGCTTACCTCCCGTTCAATTCGTCTGATGTGTTTCTGACCAGAGCTTTTCAGCCTCCGGCTTCCAGTGTTCCGCATAGGCTTTGCACTTGGCGCACAGATGCTCGGCACTTTCCGGTGCTTCCAGATCGGTGGAGTGGGCGCCGGATTCCGCTACCATTTTCGGCAAGAGGTCGGGATTTTCCAGCATAGGGCAGGGGCGCAGATGGTTGCCGTTGAAGGGCTGTCCCTGTCGGTACAGCTTGAACAGCGGCTGCTGCAGGCACTCCAGAAAGCTCTTTTCCCGAATATTGGCACTGGAGTAATGAATGAACACGCAGGGCTCCACATCGCCGGCTGCATTGATGTGGCAATAGATACGTCCGCCTGCCACGCAGCCGCCGGCAAACTCGCCGTCGTTCTGGAAGTCGATGCAGTACAGCTCCTTGCCGCCGGTGACGCCGCGGATTTCGCGGATGCGGTCTTTCATATAGGCGCGCTGCTCTGGTGTCAGCAGCAGACCCGTGCTGGCATTGACGCCTACCGGCATATAGTGGAAGTACCAGGCAAACACACAACCCTTGCCGATCAGCAGGTCGAGGAATTCGTCACTGGTGACCACCTGATAGTTCTTGCTGGTGTAGCAGATGGAGACGCCAAAGGGAATGCGGTGGCTGTGCATCAGATCCATGGCGTCCAGTGCTTTCTGGAAGTGCCCCTCGCCGCGGCGTCCATCGTTGGCCTCCTCGAAGCCCTCAACGCTGATGGACACAAAGAAGTTGCCCACCCGCAGCATCTCCTGGCAGAATTCCTCGTCGATGAGTGTACCGTTGGTAAATGCGTGGAATGCCATATCCCGGTGCTTTTCGCACAGGCGGATGATGTCTTTCTTTCGCAGCAGCGGTTCGCCGCCGGTGAAAAGACAGGCGTGGGTGCCCAATGCTTTGGCCTCGGTCAGTACCTGGTCCATCTCCTCGAAGGTCAGGCTCTGCTTGTGGCCGTATTCCGCCGCCCAGCAGCCGGTGCAGTGCATATTGCAGGCGGAGGTGGGATCCATCAGGATCAGCCAGGGCACATTGATGTCGTACTTGGCGGCAGTCTCCTGTGCCGTCTGGTAGCCTCGGAAGCCGCCCTCGTAGGCCGCATTGGTCAAAAACGTCTTGAGAATATAGGGGTCGTTTTCGCGGATGAGCCGCTGGGCGTAATGCGCCCATTTGCCGTCCGGGTTCTCGGCGATCATGCGCAGGGCGTCAAAGGAGGCATCGCTCCATGTGCCCTTGTGGATTTTTTGGATCATGTCGATCAGCTGCTCAGCCAGATCTCCCACATCCTGTGTCTGACCCTTTTTGATCATGGAATCAAGGATCGTTTCAAAAGCCTTGCGTTCCGCCGCATGGGAGATCTTGTCGGTGATGCTCATAGTTCACATTTCCTTTCTGTATCTGTATGCTTCTTTCGGTAGAAGTGGAACACGATGCAGGAGACCAGCATGGCGGTCAGTGCGATACCTGCGGAGATGAGAAATTGGGGGGAGCGAATGTTGGAGATGTTCATGCCCATGATGGGGAAGAGAATACAGCTGGGGAGAAATCCCAGCAGACAGGCGCCCAGATAAGGGCGGTAGGGCATCTCCACAGTGCCCATATAGGCGCTGACCAGATCAGCGGGCAGAATGCCCAGCAGACGGGTGATGAGCACGAAGAAGAAGTCGCTGCCGCAGCGCAGCTTCTGCAGTACGGCTGCCTTGGGATACCGTGCCAGCATATACTGCGCTGCGGGACTTCCCAATCTGCGGCCGAGCGCATAGGGGACGCTGGCCATTACCACGGTGCCCAACAGGTTTACCGCAATGGCTGCCGGCAGGGGAAACAGCACGCCGCTGGCGGCATACAGAAGGCCGCAGTAGATAAAAAAGCTCAGGCTCTTGAGGGCAAACAGCACCAGCATCACCAGCACAGCCAGCGCCGGCTGACGCGGCGTGTAGTGGACGATCCCCTCCACCGTAAACCAGTCCCGGTGCAGCAGACAGGCCGCTAGCATGGCCGCCCATACGGCGGCCAGCAGATATTCTGCCAGACGCAGCTGCCGCAGTGCCGGCGATTGACCGCTCACCTGTTCATGGCCGACGATACCCATCTGATACGGATCGTTTTTGTTCACGGGATTCCGCGCACCTTTCTTTGAAATATGCCGTATTTCTGAAAAATACGGCGCTGGAAATGCGTCAGGCAAAGACGCTCCAGCTTTTGTGATCTTATTTTCTATTGTACCCGGAGCAGCTGTCGGATACCACGGTGAAAAGCATAAACTCCTCTCAAATAGAGAAGAAAGACAAAACTGCGCAGATTTGCGCAGAAAGCAAAAATTGCGCAAAATAAATATCTCTCGGTTTATCCGGGAGATATTTATTGATATAGAGCATATACGAAGAGCGTTTATGACCCAAAAAGAACCGCTTATGACCCCAATAAAGGGCGTTATTGTACCCAATAAATGCTGCGCTCTGCGCGTCACTCACCGGGCGGCTCTGCCGATGGCGAGACCCTTTTCAAAGGCATGCTTGTTCAGCGGCAGCAGCTTGGGCTTTTTGCCCAGCTTATGCTCAATGGTCTGCCACACCACATCCTCGGGGACGACCTGGGTATAGCCCACGTAAGCGCCCAGCATGATGATGTTCAGCACCTTGGCGCTGCCCATTTCCAGCGCCATTTCGGTGACGGGGACCTTGACCACCTTTATGTCATCCCGGGGGACGGCGCTGGTGACGATGGAGCTGTTGATAAACAGCGTGCCGCCGGGGACGAGCTTATAGAGGAATTTCGCAAGACTGGGGTCGTTCATAACGATGAGATCATCCATGTGATCCCCCAGGGGCGCGCCAATGTCGTCGTCGGAGATGACCACATAGCAGTTGGCGGTGCCGCCCCGCTGCTCCGCGCCGTAGGAGGGGAAGAAGGTCACGTTCTTGTCGGTGCTGTCGCAGGTGGCCTCCGCCAGGAATTTGCCCAGGGTCATGACACCCTGTCCGCCGAAGCCGGCGACCATCAGATTTCGTTCCATGATCATGCCTCCTCCTTGCTCTTATCTCGGACAACTCCCAGAGGGAATTCCTTGAACATCTTGTCCTCCAGAAAGTCCAGCGCCTCCAGAGGATCCAGTCCCCAGTTGGTGGGACAGCTGGTGACGATCTCCACCATGGAAAAGCCCTTGCCGTCCAGCTGGTTCTGGAAGGCCTTGCGGATGGCCGCCTTGGTCTTGGCCACGTTGGCGGGGGTGTTGCAGCTGGTACGCTCCAGATAATAGGGGGCGGTGAGCTGGTTGAGGATCTCGCACATATGCATGGGATAGCCGTGCTCCCGGGGGTCGCGGCCATAGGGGGCGGTGGTGGCCTTCATGCCCACCAGTGTGGTGGGGGCCAGCTGGCCGCCGGTCATGCCGTAGATGCCGTTGTTGACGAAGATGACGGAGAAGTTCTCGCCCCGGTTGGCGGCGGACATCGTCTCCGCCAGACCGATAGAGGCCAGATCACCGTCGCCCTGATAGGTGAACACCAGCTTGTCGGGCTCGGCGCGCTTTACGCCGGTGGCCACGGCGCAGGCCCGGCCGTGGGGACTGGTGGTGCAGTCGTAGGTGACATACTCCATGGCAAGGCCGCAGCAGCCGACGCCGTGGACGGTGATGGTCTTTTCCAGCATACCCAGCTCCTCCAGCACCTCGCCGATGAGCTTGAAGATGGTGCCGTGCATACAGCCGGGGCAGAAGCCCACCACCATGGCGTCCCGGATGCCCTTCGTTCTCCCGTATATCTTCTCCATCATGCACCCTCCTTGTCCAGAATGGCCTTCGCCGCCGCCACCACGCGCTCGCGGCTCATGATCTCACCGCCGCTGCGCAAGCAGGTGTGGATGGGGCAGCGATCCTTCACCGCCAGCGTCACATCCAGCACCAGCTGGGCGGGAATGGACATCTCCACATCCAGCACCGCCTTCACCCGGCTGTAATCCAGCCTGTCGAAGCTGGCGTAGGGCCACGGGCTGACGGTTTTGGGCCGGATCAGCCCCGCCTTATAGCCTTGTGCGCGGAGGGTGCGGACAGCGGACTTGGCGATACGGCCGCACACGCCGTAGGCGGCGATGATCAGCTCCGCGTCGTCGGCCATGAACTCCTCCAC
>CAKTZN010000157.1 GCA_934635545.1 uncultured Oscillospiraceae bacterium
GATCTCCATGGTGGGGATGATGCCCTCGTACTTGGGCATGCGGTACACATGGACGGTATAGGTCTTGGAGGTGGTGCCGTCCTCTGCCGTGCAGGTGACGGTCATCACGGTGTCGCCCTCCTGGGAGAGCTGGGCGCTGGCCTCGGTGACCTTCAGGGCCTTCTCGTCCTTGGCCACGCCGGTCAGCTTGGCGGACTTGGTCTCATAGGGGACGTAGGCCACATAGTCCGTCACCGCGCCGGAGAAGGTGGGGCTGAGGGTACCCACATCCAGCGTCAGTTCCTTCAGCATGGCGTCGGTGCTGGGCTTGTAGTTGGGATCCTGCTCACGGGTGACGGAGATGGTATAGGTCTTCTTGGCGCCGGTGGCGGCGGTGCAGGTGACGGTAACGGTGTTGGTGCCCACCACCAGGGAATTGCCGCTGACGGAGACCTTGGCGGAGCCGTCCGCCGCCTTATAGCTGAGGTTCAGGGACTCTACGGCATAGGGCACCTTGGCGGTGTAATAGGTGGTGCCCTTGCTGAAGGCCGGGCTCAGCGTGGCGTTGGAGCAGCTCAGGGAGCTGAGGTCGCAGTTGCTGCTGAGGGGGGCGTCCACCTTGCCGCTCCACGAGGCCGGACTCAGGGTGGTGTCCTGGGCGCCGTCGCTGACGGTGATGTTCTTGAAGCTGGCGCTCAGTGCCGTGCCCGTGTCAAGGTTGCTCTTGACCCGGAAGGTGACGGACAACACGCTGGAGGAGGAGATGGGATCCACGCCGTACAGCACGAACTTCATGCCGTCGTTGACCATGGTCCAGCCGCTGAGCTGGTTGTCATAGTTGGTGAACTCCAGCACGCTGCTGTCGTAATCCAGCGTGGCGTCCACGCCCATAATGTTGCTGCCGGACACGCTGAGTGTCAGCTTGACGGTGCTGCCGGCCTGCACGGTGCCGCTGCCGCTGAGGGAGGCGGAGGCGGCCTCTGCCCGCTGGGGCAGCAGGGCCACGATCACCAGTGCCAGCGCCAGCAGAAGCTTTATCAGGGAAGAAGTCGATTTTTTCATGGCGTTATACTCCTATCAGCCGATGGTGTCCTTGCCCACGACCACGCGGGCGGCCTTGACCACGTCGGTAATGCTGACCTTGCCGTCCCGGTTGATGTCAGCGGCCAGCTCATAGACACCCTCCAGCGTTTTCTTGCCCACCACATGGGACTGGATGGCCACCACGTCGGTGATGGTCACAAGGCCGTCGCCGCTGACATCGCCCAGCACCGCCATCTGGAAGGTGACGCCCTGATAGGTCAGGGTCATGCCGGTGCAGATGTCGCCGCCGGTGACCTGGGTGCTGCCGTTGTACATGACGGCGCCGGTGCCCAGTCTGCTCAGCAGCTCGGACACCTTGACGCCCGGCACCAGGATCAGCGCGTAATCCTCGTCGCCGATGTTATCCAACGGCGCGGCGTCGTACAGGGGCTTGAAGACCATATCCTTGGCCTGCATCACGGTGACGCCGGCGGTATAGCCCTCCCAGCCCTTAAAGGTATAGCTGTACTGGCTGTCGGGGGATTTGATGGGCGGAATGGCGGGGGCGGGGATCAGCTCACCCTCGGCCACGGTGCCGCGGACATAGATGTCGCCGTCGGCATCCAGGAAGGTGTAGGTGTACACATCGGCGTAGTGGGCGTACAGCGTTAGGTCAGAGGCGATGATCTTGTTGCCGGACATGATCTGCTCGCCGCCGGTCTTGTCGGTGAACCAGCCGATGAAGGAATAGCCCTCCTTGGAGGCGGTGGGCAGCTTGCCGTAGACGATGTCGCTGAGCTTGACGGTCTTGGTGGCGCTGCCGTTCAGGGTGCCGCCGTTGGGATCGAAGGTGACGGTGTAGGTCTCGTCGTCGTGTACCTGGCCGCTGTTCTGGCGGACGGTGAACTCGGACTTTGCCAGCTCCACCACGCTGCCGCCGGCCGCCGCCGTCAGGGTAAAGACGTAGTCGCCGGCCGCCAGACCGCTGTATGCCACGCTGTTGTCCAGCTTCATCAGGTCATAGGCGGTGGCATTGGGCGAGGCGGTGGCGTTGATGGCTACCGCGCCGCTCTTGGTGGTGACGGTCATCTTCACGGACGTGATGGGGGCCGAGCAGGAGATGACGCCCCGGACGGGGAAGGAGGAGTTCTTGGCCACCAGGATGTTGTCCTTGGTGGGATAGATGATGCCCTCCACGCTCCAGTCCGCCGCGCTGGCCGTCACGGGGGACAGGTACCAGGCGGAGGCGGGCGCCTCCTCGGTGGGGGCCGCCATCACCAGCGTATCGTTCTGATAGGAGAGATATGTCCCCGTGCCCACATTTTTCAGCAGCTTGCCGCTGGTGCTGTCCTCCAGCACCCACTTCTGGCTGTCGGAGGTGTCGGGCTTGGCCAGGGTCACGGTGCCCTGACCGGCGGCCAGGCGCAGCGCGCTGCCGCCGACGGTGACGTTCAGGGTGTAGAACCCGCTCTCGTAGTGGGTCAGAGTAAAGGTCTGGACGCCGTTTTCCACGTTCTTGGCGTTCAGCGCGGCCTTGCCGCCTGCGGCGTCAAGGGCCAGATTCTGGTTGTCGCGGTTCAGCAGGATCTGATAGCTGCCCTCGGCCAGGGAGTCGCTCTTGTTGTTCATGCGCATCACCAGGGCGTCCGCCGGCTCACGGACACGCAGGCGGGTGTATACGCCCATCTGCACGCCACTGGAGCAGCCATAGTAGTACCGCAGGATCTTGCCGGCGGTGCCGTACTTGTTGGCGTCGTCGCCGGACATGGCGTCGCCGGAGCGGCCGTTCTCGCTGTAAAGCTGCGCCGCTGTCACCAGACGGCCGGACTCGTCATAGATGGCCTGGATCAACTGGCCCTCCGGCTGGTTGGCAAAGCCGCCCAGGTTGGTGAAGGCCCGCTGGATCAGGGAACAGGCGTCGCTGACGCCGTGCTGCACCGCGCGGCTCCAGAACACGTTCTTCAGCGCCACGGAGTAGTTGTCAATCTTAAAGCCAGCCACCCGGCTCTCTACCGCGCTGACCAGGGGATCATAGAACTTGGCCTTGGTGTAGTCGTACTGGGCCGTACCGAAGGTGTCGCCATAGAGCTGATAGACCGCCCGCCATGTGTCGTCAAAGCGGGTGCCGTAGCCGGGGGAGGGGTTGCTGTATGCGTACATCAGCCGCTCACCGATGTCCCGGTACACGCTGCTGTCGGTGCTGTTCTGGCACCAGCGGGCAAACTCCACCGGGGTGCCCGCCTTGCTGGCGAACATGTACAGGCCGTAGGACTTGCCGCCGGGATCGCCGGGGGTGGTGGCGATGCAGCCGGGGCCGTCGCTGCTGTTGCCGATCTCATAGTAGCGGCTCAGATTGTCGTACTTGGCGTTGTACCACTCCAGCGCCGTCTCGGCGATGGCGCGGATGAGAAAGCCGCTGCCCACCAGTCCCAGCACGATGGCCAGGCTCAGCAGCAGGGCGGTGCCTCTCCGTAATAGCTTCATACCGTTTTTCCTCGCTCTCCATCAGAATACGCGGACATGCAAACGCCGGGGAGGCAGATGCCTCTCCACCGATTTACATAATAATATTCAAAGAAAGTATAGCATCCGACGGCGGGCTTGTCTATAAAAAAAGCGAAAAAAACACAAAAAATTGAGGGATTTTGTCGGGTAACTACCACATTTAGAAAAACTGGGGTATTATATAACACCGCAAACCGGAAAAATGTTTCAAGGGAGAAAAATTATGTCAACAGAACCAATAAAAGGCGGCCATCCGGCCGCCTTTTATCCATCGATCCCTTACCGGGCTGCCTCCGCCCAGTGGTTATCCACCAGCTTGTCGAAGTCTACCCACTGGTCCTCCGTCAGCTCTCCCGCCTGGGTCATGACGGTCTCCAGCCGCTCCAGCGACGCCTGCTCCATGGTCAGCGGCAGGTTCCATGCGCCGATCTCACGGTGGCGGGCGGTAACGGCTTCCAGCGTGTCAAGACTGGTATCGGGGAACTGGCCGATGATGGCCTCCGCCACCTCCCGGTCGGTGTGGGAATCCACCCAGTCCAGCGCCTTGGCGATGGCCCGGCAGAAGGCGGCAATCACATCGTCATGGGCCTGGATATAGCTCTGTGAGGCGAAGTAGGCCGTATAGGGGATCTCGCCGCTCTCCGCGCCGATGGAGCAAAGGATATACCCCTCGCCGGAGGTGACCACCTGGGTGGCGGCGGGCTCAAACAGCGTCACATAGTCCCCCTGGCCGCCGGTGAAGGCACCGGCCATCATGTTGAACTGCACGCTGGTGTCCACGGTCACGTCCACCTGGGGCTCCAGGCCGTGCTGGCGCAGGACGTATTCCAGCGTCATCTCCGGCACGCCGCCCTTGCGGCCGCCGATGATGGTCTTGCCCCGCAGATCCTCCCAGTCGAAGGGTCCGTCGGTGCGGCCCATGAGGAACGCGCCGTCCCGCGCCGTCAACTGGCCGAACACCACGGGATAGTCGTCCTTGCCCTGGTTGTAAATGTAGACGCAGCTCTCCGGCCCGGCAAGGCCGATGTCG
>CAKTZN010000158.1 GCA_934635545.1 uncultured Oscillospiraceae bacterium
GCTCCTGCTTCAGCTCGTCATAACGGGCCTGGCTCATCTTGAATTCTTTTGCCATGCTGCACATTCCTTTCTATTGCACCCCTCCGGCAAATTGCTGCCATCGGGTATACTTATATTATAATTATAATGCGTCACGTTGCATTATAGTGAGTTTCCGTCCACCTGTCAAGCGTTGAACGCAATAGTTTTTACGCGAATTTGCTCTTTTTTGATGGCTCCCGCCTCGAAAAGCACCGCCAGAAGGGGTTCCGACACCGGCCACGGCCCCGGCATCCCCTCCGGCACGTCGTAGATCACACGCTGATAGCGGCGGCAGTCCTCCCCCAGGCAGATGGTGTTTTCCGTCGGCGCGCCGCCGAAGGACACCGTCACCGCGGGCTGTCCCACCCGGCCCAGGCACAGGCCGAACCGCTGCCGCAGCGCCTGCTCCAGAGCCTCTCCCCCGTTGTCCAGCTCCAGCGAGAGGTACCGTGCCCGCCCCGCCAGCACCACGGCGGCCCGGTATACGGCGGGGGTGACGCACTCCGCCCGCAGCACGGCGGTCCCGCGCCGCAGATCGCCGCAGGTGTCCAGCAACTGGTGCAGCATGGCCAGCCGCAGAGGGCTGACCTCCACCGGCAGCAGGTCCCACCGGGCGCCCTCCGTCTCCAGCTCCTCCGGCAGGACGCAGCGCCTTACGCCGCGGCGGCGCAGGGCCCGCCACACAAGACGGCGGCGATACGCCGCCAGCGGGCCGGTCTCCGGCAGGACGGCGGATGCGAACCACACACCGCCGATGTTCTCCGCCGTCAGGGCAGGGCGGCGGCCCCATGTCACATAGCCATACATAAAAAGCACCTCTGTACCAGTGTATGGTACAGAGGTGCCGATTATCCGGTTCTTAGCCGTAATACTGCCAGCCGGACAGGTAGTTCAGGGGATCCACCCAGCCGTTATTCTCGATGATGCCGAAGTGCAGGTGGGGGCCGGTGGAATTGCCGGTGCTGCCGGAGTAGCCGATGACCTGTCCCTGGGTGATCTTGTCGTTGACGCTGACGTTGATGCTGCTGAGATGGCCGTACAGCGTGGAGTTGCCGTTGCCGTGGTTGATGACGATGCACTTACCGTAACCGCCGTTCCAGCCCGCCGAGGTAACGGTGCCGGACTTGGCTGCCAGCACCGGCGTGCCCATGGGGGTACCGATGTCCACGCCCTTGTGGTTGGTGCTGCCGATGCCGCCGGGGGAATTACGTCCACCGAACTTGGAGGTGATCCAGCGGATGCCGTTGCAGGGCCAGATGTAGCCGCCCACGGTGCCGGCGATGTCGTTCAGGCCCAGCTCACGGGCCTTGGCCTCCGCCGCCGCCATCAGGTCGTCCAGTGCCTCTTCCTCCGCCTTGATGGCGTCGTACTCCGCCTGCTTGCCCTCCTCGGTCTTGATGTACTCCGCCAGCAGGCGCATGCTCTCGGTGATCTCGCCCTCCAGCTCCTTCTTGGAGGCGGTCAGCTCCTCGGTCTGCTGCTCCAGGGCGGCCTTGTCCTCCGCCAGACTCTGGCGGGTCTCCCGCAGGTTGCTGATGACCTGCTGGTTATAGCGGACGATCTCGTTGATAAAGTCGATGCGGCTCACCAGGTCGGAGAAGCTGGTGGCCTTGAACAGCACCGACCAATAGGACACGGTGCCCTGCTCCTCCTCGGTGCGGATCTGCTTGTGGAACAGCTCGGTCTGCTGCTCCTCCAGCGCCTCGTTGGCGCTGATGCTGCGGTTGGTGAGGTCGATCTGCTGCTCCAGCAGGTTGATCTCCTCCTGCAGGGCGGCGTTGCGCTGATCCAGCAGATTCTTCTGCTGCTGGGTGTTGGCCTTCTGGCTCTTGATGTTTTTCAGCTCATTCTTCAGGTCGTCCATTTCCTTCCGCTTGTCGTTGATCTGCTGCTGCAGATCGTTATACTCCTTGCGGACGGCGTCGGCCTCCTCCTTCTTGCTGTCGGATGCCGTCGTTGTGTCATCCTTCTTGCCGGCCACAGCCGCGCCATAGGCCACCGAGGGCAGCAGCGCCGCCGTCATCAGCAGCGCGCACAGCAGCGCCAGCACACGTTTTCCGGTCATTGCACGTTTCATGGGATGTCCTTTCCTCCGGTGCGGAACGCGACGGTTCCGCGGGAATTGGGTGTCTTATACCTTCAGGAAGCGGCGGATGGCCATCAGGCTGCCGCCGATGCCGATCAGGATGCCGGCCCCGGCAAAGATGGCGGCCACGGGCTTCCAGATGTTCAGGAAGGGTACCACCTCCAGGAGCTGCATGGTGTCGGAGCTGCTGATGCCGTTGGCCATGGCGCTGTACAGCAGCCACTGCAGGCCGAAGGCGATCACCGCGCCGAACAGGCCCAGCAGCAGTCCCTCGAACACGAAGGGCCAGCGGATGAAGCCGTCGGTGGCGCCCACCATCTTCATGATGGCGATCTCCTCCCGCCGGTCAAAGGTGGTCAGCTTGATGGTGTTGGAGATGATGAACAGCGACACCATCAGCAAAATGGCGATCAGGGCGATGGAGATCACGCCCGCCACATTGCGCACCGTCATGAAGCCGGCAGAGATCACCTCGTCGGCCCGCACCTCATCGATGCCCTTCACCGCCTCCACCGCGGCCTTGGTCTGGGCCATCGCGTTGGGATCGGTGAGATGGATCACATACCGGTGGCGGAACACCTCCGGCTGGAGATCCTTGTACATATCGTCCTCGCCATACTTGGCCACATACTCGTCCCGGGCCTCCTGCCGGGAGACGAAGGTACAGTCGGCCACGTTGTCTACCTTTTCCAGCTCGGACTGCAATGCCTTGGCCTTGCTCTCCGTCAGGGAGTCGTCCACAAAGGCCACCATGGCGTTTTCCTTCTGCAGATCCGCCAGATTCTCGTTGGCGTTGTAGGCCACCAGAGAGAAGGTGCCCATGATCAGCAGGCACGCCACGGTGACGCCGATGGCGGCAAAGGACATGAACCCGTGGGAGAACATGCTGCGGGCGCCCTCTTTGAAGAAGTAACCGAAGTTTTTCATTGCTGCGCCACCCCCTCGTATGTACCGGTGGCGTCGCCCACCACGCGGCCGCTCTCCAGATAGATGACCCGCTTGTTGAAGTGGTTCACCAGCCCCCGCTCGTGGGTCACCACGATGACGGTGGTGCCCAGGGCGTTGATGCGCTCCAGCAGCGTCATGATCTCCAGGGAGCGGGCCGGGTCAAGGTTGCCGGTGGGCTCGTCGGCCACGATGGTACTGGGATTGTTCACCAGCGCCCGGGCCACGGAGACGCGCTGCTGCTCGCCGCCGCTGAGCTCGTCGGGATAGTTGTTCTCCTTCCCCTTCAGGCCCACCAGCTCCAGCACATAGGGGATGCGGCTGCGGATCTCCTTGGGCGACGCGCCCACGGCCCGCATGGCCAGCGCCAGATTGTCGAACACCGTGCGGCTGGCGATCAGGCGGAAGTCCTGGAAGATCACGCCGATGGTGCGGCGCATCAGGGGAAGCTGCTTCTCCTTGATGCGGCTCATGGAAAAGCCGTTGACCATCACCCGGCCGCCGGTGGGTACGATCTCGCCGGTCAGCAGCTTGATAATGGTGGATTTTCCGCTGCCGGAAGGCCCCACCAGGAACACAAATTCTCCGTCATCTATCTGAAATGAGATACCCCGAACGGCCTTCGTGCCGTTCTCATAGGTCTTTTCCGCGTCTTTCAATCGAATCATGGCACAACCTCAAATTCTCTCAAAATGCAACATCTTGTGGCAAAAAGCCATTGTCTGTTACATTATATATAAATCTCAGACAAATGGCAACAGGAAAACCGTGAATTTTCGGTAAATCTGCCATGCAAAATATGCCATTATTAATATAGACGACCAAAAGCGCCAAAATGTTCCCGGAATTTACAAAAAATATGCCGCAAAAAAACAGCCGCCCTTTCGGGCGGCTGTAAAAGCTTCGCAGAATTCGCGCCCGCAGGCGCGAAATATTTTAATCATTTTTTGACGCGACATGTGCGTGGCAAAAAATTCCCCTCGGCCCGGCAAGTGCCAAAGGCGCGCAGCGGGCCGCAAGCCTTTTTGGCAATGAAATCGTCAGATTTCATGCCAGTAATCTTATGCTTCTATGCCGCGGCTGGTCAGATACTTCTTGACCATCAGCGCTACCTTGAAGGTAATGGCATCGTCAAACTCCCGCAGGTCGAGGCCGGTGAGCTTCTTGATCTTCTCCAGCCGGTACACCAGGGTATTGCGGTGGACAAACAGCTTGCGGGCCGTCTCGGACACGTTCAGGTTATTCTCGAAGAACTTGTAGATGGTGAACAGCGTCTCCTGATCCAGGGCGTCGATGGGGTTCTTCTTGAACACCTCCTGCAGGAACATCTCGCACAGGGTGGTGGGAAGCTGATAGATCAGGCGGCCAATGCCCAGATTCTCGTAGTTGATGACGTACCGCTCGGTATCAAAGACCTTGCCCACCTCGATGGCGATCTGGGCCTCCTTATACGCCTTGGCCAGCTCACGCAGATGC
>CAKTZN010000159.1 GCA_934635545.1 uncultured Oscillospiraceae bacterium
GCGCCCGGAAGTGAAGGAACCGGAGGTTCCTTCCGGTGTTTTTGCCTACTTTTGTCACTGTTGACAAAAGTAGGTCGTCCCCGAGGGGACGAAACTCCCCTACAAAAGGCTGGTGAACACCATGGAAAACACCTTATTGAACATCGACCACCTGTCCGTGGCACTGGACACCCCAGCGGGGACGGTGCAGGCGGTGCGGGACGTGAGCCTGACCCTTCACGAGGGAGAGGTGCTGGCGCTGGTGGGCGAAAGCGGCTGCGGTGTGCCGCTCCATCATGAAGCTGCTGCCAAAGAACGCAATGATCACCGGCGGCAGCATCACCGTCAACGGGGTGGACATCACCGGCTACCGGGAGCGGGACATGCGCCGCCTGCGGGGCAAGGTGCTCTCCATGATCTTCCAGGATCCGCTGACGGCACTGGATCCCGCCATGCCGGTGGGCCGGCAGATCGCCGAGGCGGTGCGGGCCCACATGGGGCGCATGGTGCGCCGGGATGTGGACAGCCGGGTGGAGGAGCTGCTGGCGCTGGTGGGCGTGGAGCCCCAGCGGAAGGGGCAGTATCCCCATCAGCTCTCCGGCGGCCAGCGGCAGCGGTGCCTGATGGCCATGGCGCTGGCGGGAGAGCCGAAGATCTTACTGGCGGACGAGCCCACCACGGCGCTGGACGTGACGGTGCAGGCCCAGATCCTGGATCTGCTGCGGGATATCCAGCGGCGGCTGCACACCTCCACCATTCTGGTGTCCCACGACCTGGGCGTGGTGGCGCGGGCGGCGGATCGGGTGGCCATCATGTACGCCGGGCGGATCGTGGAGATCGGCACGGCGGAGGAGGTCTATTACGATCCCCGGCACCCCTATACCCAGGGGCTGCTGCGGTCGCTGCCGGCGCTGGCCCGGCGCCACGGGGCGCTGCACACCATTCCCGGCATGCCGCCCACGCTGATCGACCCGCCGGAGGGCGACGCCTTCGCCTGCCGCAATTCCCAGGCGCTGGCCATCGACTATCAGCAGCCGCCGCCCATGTTCCGTGTCAGCGACACCCACTACGCCGCCACATGGCTGCTGGATCCCCGGGCGCCCAAGCTGGCGCCCCTGCCGGAAGGAGAGGAGCACTATGTCTGATATTCTGCTGGATGTGCAGCATCTGAGCCACTGCTTCCCCCTGCCGGGCAGGCAGACGCTGCGGGCGGTGGACGATGTGTCCTTCCAACTGCGGCGGGGCGAGATCCTGGGCCTGGTGGGGGAGAGCGGCTGCGGCAAATCCACCGTGGCCCGCTGCGTGATGAACGTATACCGCCCCACGGCGGGGCATATTTACTACGACGGCATCGACACCTGCGATGCCGCCCAGTTCCGGGCCAACCGCCGCCGGTTGGAGGCGGAACGGCAGATCATCTTTCAGGACTCCACCTCCAGTCTCGATCCCCGGATGACGGCGGCGGAGATCATCGCCGAGCCTATGCGTATCCACCGCGTGAAGCCGCCCCGGGGCAGCCTGCGGGCAGAGGCGGCCTTCCAGCTCTACTATGTGGGGATGGAGGAGAGTTATCTGGACAAGTGTCCGCCGGAGATGTCCGGCGGACAGCGCCAGCGGGTGGCCATCGCCCGGGCGCTGAGCATGGAGCCGAAGCTGCTGGTGGCGGACGAGCCGGTGGCGGCGCTGGACGTGTCCATTCAGGCCCAGATCATCAACCTGTTTTCCCACCTGCGGCAGGAGCATGGGTTCTCCATCCTGTTCATTGCCCACGACCTGTCCATGGTGGAGTATCTGTGCGACCGGGTGGGCGTCATGTACCGGGGCAGACTGGTGGAGATCGGCCCCACCGAGGCGGTGTTCGCCCGGCCCCGGCACGACTATACCAGGGCGCTGCTGTCGGCCATCCCCCTGCCCGATCCCATTCGGGAGCGGCAGCGCCAGCGGGTGGGCTTTGACGCGGTGTCCTTCTGCCGGGAGGGCACGATGACGGAGACGGAACCGGGACACTTCGTCCTGCTGGGAGAGGAGGCGGCGCAATGAGAGAGCATCCGGCGCTGCTGCTTCTGAAGAAGGCGGCGGTGTTTCTGGTCAGCGTGTGGTTGCTGTCGCTGGTGGTGTTCTGCATGGCGCGGCTGGCGCCCAGTGATCCCCTGAGCGCCTATTACGGCGAGCGGGTGGAGAAGATGTCCGTGGCGGAGAAGGAGGAGGCCCGGGCGCGCCTGGGCCTGGATCAGCCGCTGCTGGAGCAGTACGGCGTGTGGCTGAAAAACGCCCTCCACGGGGAGTTCGGCATCTCCTATAAGTACAAGCAGCCGGTGATGGAGGTCATCTCCCAGCGGCTGGGCAATACGCTGCTGCTGGGCGGCCTGGGCTTTGTGCTGACCTTTGCCGGTGCGCTGGGGCTGGGCCTTTTATGCGCCTGGTACGAGGATCGGTGGGTGGATCGGCTGCTGTGCCGGTTGGGCACGGTGATGAGCTGCATCCCCGAGTTCTGGCTGTCCATGCTATTGATCCTGATCTTCTGCGTGCTGCTGGGCTGGCTGCCCAGCAGCGGCGCGTACTCCGTGGGCCGTGCCTCCGACGTGGGCGACCGGATCGTGCATCTGATCCTGCCCATGGCGGTGGTGCTGGCGGGGCATCTGTGGTACTACGCCTATATGGTGCGCAGCCGCCTGCTGGAGGAGGTGCGCGCCGACTATGTGCTGATGGGCCGGGCCACGGGCCTCAGCCGCCGCCGTCTGCTGCTGCGGCACTGTCTGCCCAACAGCCTGCCGGCGTATTTCAGCCTGATGGCCATTTCGGTGCCCCATGTGCTGGGCGGCACCTACATCGTGGAGACGGTGTTCAGCTATCCCGGACTGGGGGCGCTGTCCTTCGAGAGTGCCCGGTATGCCGACTATAACCTGCTGATGGTGCTGTGTGTGCTGACCGGCGCGGTGGTGATCCTGTGCAGCATGATCGCCCAGGCCATCAACCAGCGGATCGACCCCCGGCAACGGGCCGCTCAGGGGGAGGTGACGGTGCTGTGACGGATAAGGAGCTGTTCTCCGTGGTGGGCATCCTGCCGGAGAAGACGCCCGCCGCGCCGACTGTCCGGCGGCGGAGGCTGCCGGTGGTGCCCATGGCGGTGCTGGCGGCCATTATGCTGGGCTGCGTGTGCGCACCGCTGCTGACGGGGCGGGATCCCGCCTATATGGACCTTGCCAACTGCGCCGCCGCGCCGTCGGCCCGATTCTGGTTTGGCACCGACACCATGGGCCGGGACATCTTCGCCTGCATCTGGTACGGCGGGCGGGTGTCGCTGACGGTGGGCTTTCTGGCGGCGGCCATCGCCACGGTCATCGCCGTGGTGTACGGCGCGGTCAGCGGTATGGCGGCGCCGTGGCTGGACACGGCCATGATGCGCCTGACGGAGCTGCTGGGCAGCGTGCCGTCGCTGCTGCTGGTGCTGTTCCTGCAGGCCATCCTGGGCACGGCCAGCGTGCTGAGCCTGTCGCTGGTGATCGGCGTCACCGGATGGTGCGCCATGGCCAAGGTGGTGCGCACCGAGGTGCGCCAGCTCCGCCAGAGCGGCTATGTCATCGCCTGCCGCTGCATGGGCGGCGGCTTCGGGCGGGTGCTGTGGCGGCATCTGGCCCCCAATTTCCTGTCGTCCATCCTGTTCATGGTGGTCATGAGCGTGTCCACCGCCATCGCGGCGGAGTCCACCCTCAGCTTCCTGGGCATGGGCTTGCCGCTGGAGGTCATCTCCTGGGGCAGCATGCTGACGCTGTCCCAGCAGGCGCTGAACCGGGGCGCGTGGTGGATCATCGTGATCCCCGGCGTGTTTCTGGTGGCGGTGCTGGTGTGCGTCACCGCCATCGGCGGCTGGCTGCGCCGGGCCTTTGACAGGAGACAGAGCAATTTGTGAATGTGAACCGACCGGTGCGGCCTTGCAAGGCCGCACCGGTTGGTCTATAATAGAGAAAAAACGGAAAGGGGCAAGACAATATGGGACGTGACCGCTGGTATAAGGACATGGTGTTCTATCAGATCTGGCCGCGCAGCTTCAAGGATGGCGACGGCGACGGCATGGGCGATCTGCAGGGCGTGTACGAAAAGCTGGACTACATCAAAAGCCTGGGCATGGATGGCATCTGGTTTTCGCCGCTGTATCCCTCGCCGGGCGCGGACTGCGGGTACGATATCTCCGATTACCGGGACATCGCGCCGGAGTTCGGCGGCATGGCGTGGTTCAAAAAGGTGCTGGAGGGCGCCCATCAGCGGGGCATGAAGGTCATTATGGATCTGGTGGTGAACCACACCAGCGACGAGCACGAGTGGTTCCAGAAGTCCCGCCGCCGCATCGCGCCCTACACCGACTACTACATCTGGCGGAAGGAGAAGCCCAGCGGCGACCTGCCCAACAACTGGGACAGCGTGTTCGAGGGGAAGGCGTGGCAGTGGGACGAGCTGCGGCAGGAGTACTATCTGCACCTGTTCGCTGTGAAGCAGCCGGATCTGAACATGGATAACCCGCTGGTGCGGCAGGAGGTAAAGGA
>CAKTZN010000160.1 GCA_934635545.1 uncultured Oscillospiraceae bacterium
CCGCACTTGCCGAAGATCAGCAGATAGTTCATGCCGGTGTTGATCACCGTGGACATGCCGAACAGCTTCATGCCGAAGGCGGAATTCTCCACGCTGCGCTGTGCGCTGACATAGATGGATGACAGCATATTGAACACATAGGAAAAGCCGATGATGCGCAGATACGGCGCGCCCAGCACCGACAGCTCGTGGTTGTTGCTGAGCAGATCCATGATCGCCACCGGCTGCAGATAGAAGGCCACGCCCAGCACCAGCGCGATGCCCACGCCCAGATAGGCGGCCACGCCCATGGCCCGGCTGATGTTCTCCATGTCCTTCTTGCCCCAGTACTGGCTGATGAGGATGCCCACGCCGGACTGGACGCCGAACACGATGGAGATCAGCAGGAACACCGGCACGTTGGCGGTGGTCACGGCGGCCATGGCCTCGTTGCTCAGGCGGCTGACCATGAACGTGTCGATCAGGCCCAGAGAGAAGGTGATGAGATTTTGCAGCGCGATAGGCGCCGTCAGGCGGAAGAGCCGCTCATAAAAGGTACGGGGACGTTTCAGTTCTCGAATCATTTCTTACCTCATAGCATAGGAAAACGTGTGTTTTTGTGCTGTAAAAGCGCCGCATACAGCGCGTCGATCTCGTCAAAGGTGGTCTCCGGACCGAAGCTGACGCGCAGCACGCCGTTGGCCGTGCGCTTGTCCAGCCCCAGGGCCGTCACCACATGGCTCAGCTTGCCCCGGTGGCAGGCGCTGCCCGCCGACAGGCAGATGCCCTGGCTCCCCAGATCGGTGACCACGTTGGCGCTGGGATACCCCACCAGCGACACCATCAGGATATGGGGCGCCTCCCCCTGTCCCACGGCCACCACGCCATCGATGGACAGCAGCTTCTCTTTGCAGTAGGCCTTCACCTCCGCCATATGGGCCAGCTTGTCTGCCAGGCCCTGAGAGCGCAGCTCCGCCGCCTTGGCAAAGCCCGCGATCTGGGCTGTAGCCTCGGTGCCGGAGCGGGTGCCCTCCTCCTGTCCGCCGCCGTACAGCAGCGACCGGATATTGCGGACATTGGGTCCCACGTACAGCGCACCGATGCCCTTGGGACCGCCGATCTTGTGGGCGGAAAGACTCATCATGTCCACCCCCAGCGTCTTGGGATCGCAGGGCACCTTCATGAAGCCCTGCACCGCATCGGTATGCAGCAGCGCGCGGCTATGGCGCTCCTTCAGAAGCTGGGCGATCTCCGCCACGGGGAACACGCAGCCGGTCTCGTTGTTCACCAGCATCACGCTGACCACCGCCGTATCCTCCCGCAGCGCCTCGCCCACCTGGGCGGCGGTGATGTGGCCGGTCTTGTCGGGCTTGAGATACGTCACCTCATACCCCTGCTGCTCCAGCGCCCGGCAGGTCTCCAGCACGGCGCTGTGCTCCACGGTGGTGGTGATGATGTGGCGGCCCACATGGCGGTTCTGCCACAGGGCAGCCTGAATGGCCCAGTTGTCGCTCTCCGTGCCGCAGGAGGTAAAGTGCAGCTCTTTCGGCTGGCACCCCACCGCCCCCGCGATAACGGCCCGATAGCCCTCCACCATTCTCTTGGCCTCCTGTCCCATGGGATACTGGGAGGAGGGATTGCCGAACTGCTGCGTCAGCACGCGGTACATCTCATCGGCAACAGCCTTGGGTACAGGGGTGGTAGCGGCGTGATCCAGATAAATCATAACGGTTTCCTCTCTATTTTTCGCCAGTCGGGTATTGTCATACCCGGCAGAATCAAGTATAATGGGGTATTATTTCAGGGACTGTTTTCTCATGGTGATTGTCCGTAATTTTTAATTATACTGTATCAAAAAGGAAAGTGCAAGATGCGCGTTGCGATTTACACCCTTGGCTGCAAGGTGAACCAATACGAGACCCAGGCCATGGAGCAGGAGCTTGTCCGCCGCGGCCATACGCTGGTACCCTTCGAGGAGGCGGCGGATGCCTACATCGTCAATACCTGTTCCGTCACCGCCGTCAGCGACAAAAAGTCCCGCCAGATGATCCGCCGCTGCCGCAAGCTCAACGAAAACGCCGTGGTGGCCGCCTGCGGCTGCTATGTCCAGACCCACCCCGACGAGGCGGCCACCCTGGCCCTGGACCTGATCGCCGGTACCGGCGACCGGATGGCGTTTCTGGACCTTCTGGAGCAGGCCGCTCACGAGAAGGAGCCGGTCACCCTGCTGGACGACGCCCTGCGCCGCCGTGATTTCGAGGTGCTGCCCGCCGGCGGCATGGCCGAGCGCACCCGCGCCATGCTGAAGGTGGAGGACGGCTGCGTCAACTTCTGCACCTACTGCATCATCCCCTACGCCCGCGGCCCGGTGCGCTCCCTGCCGCTGGAGACGGCGACAGCCCAGACCGCCCAGCTCCGGGCCGAGGGCTACCGCGAGTTGGTGCTGACCGGCATCGAGATCTCCAGTTGGGGCCACGACCTGAAAAACGGCACCGGCCTCATCGACCTTCTGGAGGCCGTCAGCGCCGCGGCAGGCGACATGCGTCTGCGGCTGGGCAGTCTCGAGCCCCGCACCATCACCGAGGACTTCTGCCGCCGGGCGGCAAAGCTCCCCAATCTCTGCCCCCACTTCCACCTGTCGCTGCAATCCGGCTGCGACGCCACCCTGAAGCGCATGAACCGCAGATACGACACCGCCCGGTTCTACGAATCGGTACGGCTGTTGAACGAATCTTTCGACCGCCCCGCCGTCACCACCGATCTCATCACCGGCTTCCCCGGCGAGACGGAGGAGGAATTCACCCAGACGCTGGCGTTCATCGAAAAGTGCGGCTTTGCCGCCATGCACATCTTCCCCTACTCCATCCGCCCCGGCACCAAGGCGGCGGCCATGCCCCAACTGACGGCGGCGGCGAAGGAGGAGCGGGCCGCACGGGCGGCTCAGGTGGCCCACCGGATGCACCAGGCCTATCTGGCGGGCTGCATCGGCAAAACGTATCCGGTTTTGTTCGAGCAGGAAAAGGACGGTCTCTACACCGGCCACGCCCCCAACTATATGGCGGTGGCGGTGCAGGGCAGTGAGCTTCACAATCAGGTTCGGGAGGTGACCATTACCGCATGCAATGGAGAGACATTATCGGGGGTGCTGGTATGAAAGAGAACCATCACCACTTCTTCGCCTACATCAGCCGGATGCGGTTCATCAACCGCTGGGCGCTGATGCGCAACAGCTACACCGAGAATATCCAGGAGCACAGCCACATGACCGCCGTGCTGGCCCATGCCCTGGCGGTGATCCGCAACCAGTTCTTTGATGGCCATGTGGACGAGGGACAGGTGGCCGTGGCGGCACTGTACCACGACGCCGGAGAGATCCTCACCGGCGACATGCCCACCCCCATCAAGTACTATAACCCCGCCATCCGGGATGCCTACCGCCAGGTGGAGCGGGTAGCCCAGGAGAAGCTGCTGGCCATGCTGCCCGACGAGCTGCGCCCCACTTACAGCGCCGCCCTGTCCCCCGCCGCGCCGGAGATCCAGCAGTTGGTGAAGGCCGCCGATAAGCTCAGCGCCTACATCAAGTGCCTGGATGAGCTGAAGGCGGGCAACAACGAGTTCCGTCAGGCGGCGGAGCAGACCCGCTACGCCCTGGATGACATGGAGCTGCCGGAGGTAGACTATTTCCTGGAGCACTTCCTGCCGTCCTTCAAGCTGACACTGGATGAGCTGGAATAAAAATCTGGCATGAAATCTGACGATTTCATTGCCAAAAAAGCTTGCGGCCAACTGCGCTGTGGAGCGAAGCGGAACAAGTGCCCTTGGGGTACGCGCGTCCTTCGGACACACTGGCGGCCGAGAAGAATTTTTCCGACGTACACGCCGCCGGAAAAATGATTTGATTTTTTCGCCGCCTGCGGGCGGCGAACTCTGCGAGGCTTTTTACGCAATCTGCACAAATGCCTTTACCATTTCGTAGGGGGCGGCGTCCCCGACGCCCCGCTCGGCAAACGCAGATATCTTCCTGCGTTTGTTCGTAGGGGCGGACGACTCTGTCCGCCCTGACGATGACCATACGATTTCCGTTAGGGCCGACAGAGTCGTCGGCCCCTACAATACTATTTGCAACCCCGCAACTTACACCAAAGGAGTGATATCATAATGAAAGCAATCGTGACCGTGGTAGGCAAGGATCAGGTGGGCATCATCGCCGGTGTGTGCAACACGCTGGCCGACTACCGGATCAACGTTCTGGACATCAGCCAGACCATCATGGAGGGCTATTTCACCATGATGATGGTGGTGGATCTGGCATTGTGCCAGGAGCCCTTTGACAAGCTGCGCGCCGCCCTGAAGGAGTATGGCGAGGGCCGGGGCCTGTCCATCCGCATCCAGCGGGAGGACATCTTCGACGCCATGCACAAGCTGTAAGCGGAGGCGTGACCATGCTGAATCTGCAAAACATTTTTGACACCATCGACATGATCGACAAGCAGCACCTGGACATCCGCACCATCACCATGGGCATCTCCCTGCTGGA
>CAKTZN010000161.1 GCA_934635545.1 uncultured Oscillospiraceae bacterium
ATGAACAGGGCGCCGGGCAGCTTCTTCATTTCCTTCACGCCGCCCAGATACTTCTCCAGCTTCTCGATCTCGCCCAGATGCTTGATAACTTCCTTCTTGGGCAGCATATCGAAGGTGCCGTCGGCCTGCATGGTCTTCAGCTGGTTCAGACGGTCGATACGGGTGCGCATGGTCTTGAAGTTGGTCATCATGCCGCCCAGCCAACGGGCGTTGACGTAGTACTGACCGCAGCGGGCAGCCTCGTCCTTGATGGCTTCCTGAGCCTGCTTCTTGGTGCCCACGAACAGCAGGGACTGGCCGTTCTCGCTGAGCTGGCGGACGAAGTTATAAGCCTCTTCCAGCTTCTTCACGGTCTTCTGCAGGTCGATGATATAGATGCCGTTGCGCTCCGTGTAAATGTAGGGAGCCATTTTGGGGTTCCAGCGACGGGTCTGGTGACCGAAGTGGACGCCTGCTTCCAGCAGGGACTTCATGGATACGACGTTTGCCATTTTTTGTTTCTCCTTTGATGTTTAGTTTTGTACCTCCAGCTCCGTCATCTCACCGGCTAACCCTCCGTAAAGAGCACCGGCCGGTGATCAAAAGCTGTGCGGATTCCGACCGATATATGATACCATAACAGCATCCCGATTGCAAGGTATTTTTTCTCATTTTTTCTACTATTTTGCCCTGTTCAGGAGACTTTTTCAGAATTTGCGCCGCTTTTTCTGGTTCGGCGGCCCGTCCCGCCGCTGAAAGGGCTTGTCGATCAGCACGATGTCATCCCCGAACTTCTGCACGCAGTCCCACGGGATGTAGTAGTCCTCTCCCCTGCCGAACAACCCGAAGAAGCGGCAGGGGCCGAACACAATGATGGCCTTCACCGTTCCCTCCGGCAGGCAGATCTCCAGGTCTCCCACATAGCCCAGCTTACAGCCGTCACAGAGATTGATGACCTCCTTCCGCCGCAGTTGGCAAAATCTTACAAGCATATTTCCCACCTCAAGGGGAGTATATGCGCTGCCCGGGCTGTCCCATTCTGTCGATTCCACATTCTTTTCGCGGCGGAGAATAACCGCCATGAACGCCGGAAATACTGGAAGCAAATCAAGAGATGGAGGCGCGTTCATGCGGGGGAAGGTGGAGATCTGCGGCATCAACACGGCAGATCTGAAGGTGCTGAAAAATGACGAGATGATGGCGCTGCTGCGGCGCTGCCGCGAGGGGGACACCGATGCTCGTGAGCAGTTGATCTGCGGCAATCTGCGGCTGGTGCTGTCGGTGATCCAGCGCTTTCTTGGCCGGGGCGAGAATGTGGACGATCTGTTTCAGGTGGGCTGCATCGGCCTCATCAAGGCCATCGACAACTTCGATATCCGCCAGCCCGTGCGCTTTTCCACCTACGGCGTCCCCATGATCGTAGGCGAGATCCGCCGGTATCTGCGGGACAACAGCGCCATCCGGGTCAGCCGCAGCATGCGGGACACCGCCTACCGGGTGCTGCAGGCCCGTGAGCAGTTGATGTCCCAGAACCAGCGGGAGCCCACGGTGGAGCAGATCGCCGCCCATCTGGGCATCCCCCGGGAGGATGTGGTGATGGCCATGGACGCCATTGTGGATCCCGTCAGCCTGTATGAGCCGGTATACTCCGACGCCGGGGACAATGTCTGCGTCATGGATCAGGTGCGGGACAACAGCAACAGCGACGAGCACTGGCTGGAGCAGATCAGCCTGAAGGACGCCATCGCCCGGCTGGACGAGCGGCAGCGGAATATTCTGGCGCTGCGGTTCTGCCAGGGCAAGACCCAGATGGAGGTGTCGTCAGAGATCGGCATTTCCCAGGCCCAGGTGAGCCGGCTGGAAAAGGGCGCCATCGCCTGCATCAAGCGCGAAATGTGAAAAAATGCAAAAAATGCACCCGCAGCATTCGGTTGCGGGTGCATTTTTTGCATGATTTTCGGTACAATAACCGCGGTTATCGGTACATAAAAAGGGGTTATTGCTCCTGCAGGGTGAACGTCATGGTGACCGGATTGTGATCCGACCACCGGAAGCCGGTGTCGATCACCCCGGCACTCTCCACCGTGACGTTGGCGGAGACCATGAAGCCGTCCACCGTCAGCACATACTGCCCCTGATGATAGGCGCTGTCGGCATTGCGGCAGCTCGGCACCGGATCGGCTGCATCCAGCGGGGCCACCAGAGAGATGTCATAGTCATCAAAGGTGCCCTCCGGGATGGGCTGGGCCCAGGAGTATTCCTGATCCGCCTCGCCGAAGTACCGGGCGGACTCCCCCAGAAGATCCTTATTGAAATCGCCGCCGGCCACGCACCAGTTTTCGGCCTCGTACTCTGCCTGCATGTCCGCCAGCAGCAGCTTCAACTGCTCCGTGGCGATGGTGCCGTCGGAGGTATAGGCGGAGAGATGGAGGTTGTAAAGGATAAGCTCTTTACCGCTTTCTATGGGGATCCGGCTGACGGAATAGCACCGGTCCAGATCCAGAAGCTTCATGATGCTGTTCTCAATGGGCAGCTCCACCCGTTTGGCGGAGGTAATGGCGGCGGACGAGAAGGTTAGCAGCCCGGAGCGGGACGCACCGTGGGGCTGGGTCAGGGGGTACATCAGGAAGGGCGAGTCGTAATTCTGGGCAAATACATGGCTCATGCCGGGAAGCGCCTGATAAAGGGGCTGCCGCTCATCCACATGGTAGCTGCGGGTGGAGTCGATGTCCACCTCCTGCACCAGGCAGAGATCCGCCTGCCGCTGGGCCAGGAAGGCCGCGATGGCGTCCACGTTGGCCGTCAGGCGCTCCTCGCTCCAGGCCCAGGACTGGGTGCCGCCGTCCATGAAAAAGCCGTAGTCATCCTCATAGGCGCCGAAGCCGATGTTGTAGGAGACAATGGTATAGGTCTCCCCTGCCGTCAGCGCTGTTCTGGCGGCGTCGCCCTCCGGCGTCAGCGCCATGTCGCCGATGCGGTGGTAGTCGATAAACACATAGGCCACATACGCGCCCACCAGAACCACCAGCGCCAGCACGATACATAATAGTACCTTTACCCATCGTTTCATCTTTTTCATGGGGAAACCTCCCGTTTACAAAGTTCAGTATATCTATTATAATGGCTTCATTACGATTTGAAAAGAGAAAAGAGGAATTTCCATTGAAACGACGCCTTGTGATCCGGTTCAACGCGCCGGTGATATTGACCTTTGCCCTGCTGGCGCTGTTGGCGCTGCTGCTGGGCAACTGGACGGACGGAGCGACCACCTACCGCTATTTCAGCGTATACCGCTCTTCCCTGTCGGATCCGCTGACCTACGTCCGCTTCTTCGGCCATGTGCTGGGCCACGCGGACTATAACCACTACATGGGCAACATGCTGCTGCTTTTGCTGGTGGGGCCGGGGATCGAGGAGAAGTACGGCCACAAGACTACTGCGCTCTGCATCGCCATAACGGCACTGGTGACGGGACTGGTGCAGTTTCTCTTCTTCCCCACCACTGTTCTGCTGGGGGCCAGCGGCGTGGTGTTTATGATGATCGTGCTGTCCTCCTTTACGGAGATGGGCAAGGAGGGCATCCCCATTACCCTGATCCTAGTGGTGATCTTCTACCTGGGCGGAGAGCTGCTGGATGGTCTGACCACTTCGGACAACGTGTCGCAGCTCACCCACATCGTCGGCGGACTGTGCGGACTGGTGTTCGGCTTCTCCATCAAGCGGCACCGTTCCCGGTAACGGTACCATTTCCAATAACTGGGAGGCATGGCGTTTGCCATGCCTCCCGTTTCGCTTGAGTTAACTTCTGCTAATGTTTGACTTTTCACAAACAAATGGCAGAGTTTCCTGTGGTGATCACTTCTGCAATATTTCGACTTTTCTTGTCAGAAAACGCTATTTTATTTATGAACAATTTATGACCGGAAACGTTTTCTTGACGTGCATCTTATGAATTTTCTGTTATACTAGTGCAATCAAATCCAGAGTTGTCCGGGAACTCTGGAGAAATAAAACCGGTAAAAAAGGAGTATGAGATTATGACGACATTCATTATTGGTCTCGTGATCCTCATCGGCGGCGCCGCCCTGTACGGACGGTTCTGCGAAAAGGTCTTTGGCCCTGACGACCGGAAGACCCCCGCCTATACAAAAGAGGACGGCGTGGACTTTGTTCCCATGCGCGGCTGGAAAAACAGCCTCATCAACCTGCTGAATATCGCTGGTACCGGCCCCATCATCGGGCCGATCCAAGGCATCCTGTTTGGGCCTATCGCGTTCCTGACCATTCCTATCGGCAACATCATCGGCGGCGCCATGCACGACTACTTCTCCGGCATGATCTGCCTGCGTGACGGCGGCACCCAGATGCCCGAGATGATCCGCAAGTACTCCACCAAGGGCATCTATAAGTTCTACAACGTGTTTGTGTGCGTGATGCTGCTGCTGGTGGGCGCTGTGTTTATCTACACCCCCGGCGACATCGC
>CAKTZN010000162.1 GCA_934635545.1 uncultured Oscillospiraceae bacterium
TCGAACCCGGTGGAATTCAGGGTATATACCTCGATCTCGCGGATGCCGCTGTCATCCTCCACACACCAGATCATGTCCATTCTCCTCTCCGTCGTGAACGCCGGTGACGGCAAAGACCACCCATCCGGCAATGTTGGCGGCGTGGTCGCCGATGCGCTCGAAATATTTTGCGATCATCAAAAGATCCAGGGCGTACTCGCCGTCGTCCGGCCGCTGGGCGATCCAGTCGATCAGCGTGGCCTTCACCTTGCGGAAGTCCTCGTCCACCACGTCGTCACGGGCGATGACCTCGTGGGCCAGGGCCACATCACGGCGGACATAGGCGTCCACGCTGCCGGTCACCATGGAGATGGCGGCCCGGGCCATGTGGCCCACGAAGGCGCACTCCTCGCCGGAGCGGCCGTTGAGGAAGCCGATGATCTCGGCGATATCCTCGGCCTGGTCGCCGATGCGCTCCATGTCGGTGATCATTTTCAGCGCGGCGCTGATCTGCCGCAGGTCGCTGGCCACCGGCTGCTGGCGCAGCAGCAGCTTCAGGCACAGGGCCTCGATATCCCGCTCCTGCTGGTCGATGCCGGAGGCGCGGGGCGGGATCTGGGCCGCCAGCTCCGTGTCGCCCTCCATCAGGGCCTTGGCCGCGGCGGCGATGACCTCCTCGCACAGCGCGCCCATTTCGATCAATTCCCGGTTCAGCAGCGCAAGCTGCTCGTCCAAACGGCTTCTCATTATCCGAACCTCCCCGTGATGTAATCCTCCGTCCGCTTGTCGCGGGGCTGGGCAAAGATCTGCTCCGTATCCCCGCACTCCACCAGCTCACCCAGCAGGAAAAAGGCAGTGCGGTCGGAAATGCGGGCAGCCTGCTGCATGTTATGGGTGACGATGACAATAGTATACCTGTCTTTCAGCTCAATGGCAAGCTCTTCTATGCGGGAAGTGGAAATGGGATCCAGAGCGCTGGTGGGCTC
Source organism: uncultured Oscillospiraceae bacterium (assembly GCA_934635545.1). Lineage (GTDB taxonomy): Bacteria > Bacillota > Clostridia > Oscillospirales > Oscillospiraceae > Vescimonas. The sequence continues at coordinate 966 of CAKTZN010000162.1, forward strand.
GTCCATCAGCAGCACCTGGGGCTCCACCGCCAGTGCGCGGGCGATGCACAGACGCTGCTGCTGGCCGCCGGACAGGCCCAGGGCCGATTTTTTCAGCCGGTCCTTCACCTCGTCCCAGATGGCGGCGCGGCGCAGGGCCTGCTCCACGATGTCGTCCAGCTTCACCTTGCTGCGCACGCCGTGGGTGCGCGGGCCGTAGGCGATGTTGTCATAGATGCTCATGGGGAAGGGATTGGGCTTCTGGAACACCATGCCGATCTCCTTGCGCAACTGGTTCACGTCCACCGAAGAGGCAAAGATGTCCTGCCCCTGATAGCAGACCTCTCCGGTAACACGGACACCGGGGATCAGGTCGTTCATCCGGTTCAGCGTCTTGAGGAAGGTGGACTTTCCGCAGCCGGAAGGGCCGATGAGTGCGGTGACGCTCTTCTCCGGGATATTGATATTGACATCCTTCAGCGCCTGGGATTGTCCGTACCACAGGCACAGGTCGTTGACGGTCATGATATCGCTCATATGCTTCTCCTCCTTTGGAAGTATTTGCCCACCAGGGCGGCGGCCACGTCGATGATCAGCGCCAGTACCATCAGTATGGCGGCGATGGCGAAGGCCACGTCGAACTCGCCCTGCTCCTTGGCGTAGACGTACAGGGCGACGGAAAGGGTGGCGCCGGAGCTCTGCAGCGTCTCCTGCAGGCTGCCGTACAGGGTGTGGGCGAAGCCCGCCGTGTACAGCAGGGCTGCCGTCTCGCCCAGAATACGGCCTACCGCCAGAATGCAGCCGGTGATGACGCCGTCCACGCAGCCGGGCAGCACCACGGTGCGGATGACCCGCCATTTGCCCGCGCCCAGGCCGAAGGCACCCTCACGGTAGCTCTGGGGCACGGTCTTCAGGCTCTCCTGGGTGGTGCGCATGATGGTGGGCAGGTTCATGATCACCAGCGTCATGGCGCCGGCGATCAGGGATTTCTTCATGCCCAGGAACTGGCAGAAGAACATCTGGCCCACCAGGCCGTAGATGATGGAGGGGATGCCGGACAGCGTCTCGGCGGCGTATTCGATGACCGCCACCACCTTTTTATTGGCGGCGTACTCCGTCAGGTAGACCGCCGCGCACACGCCCAGCGGCAGCACAAAGACCAGGGTGGTCAGCACCATGCAGACGGTACTGATGATGTCCGGCAGGATGCCGATGGTGTCGCTGAGGTAGCTGGGCTTGGTGCTGAGGAGCTGCCAGCTCAGATGGGGAACGCCCTTATAGAGCACATAGAAGATCAGAAACAGCGCCAGGGCACAGGTCAGTCCGGCGCACAGCAGCATCAGTCCCCGCATGGCGCCGCCCCAGATCCGGCGGCGGAGGGAAAACTTTGTATCGTTCATGGTTTACTTCTCCTTACTGCGCTTCAGGAAGAAATTCAGCGCCGCGTTGATCAGCATGATGAACAGGAACAGCACCAGGGCAATGGAGAACAGCGCCTGACGCTGCAGGCCCGCCGCGGCGTAGCCCATCTCGCTGGCCACGGCGGTGGTCAGGAAGCGGACGCTCTGGAACAGGGAGGGCATGTTGGGCACGTTGCCGGACACCATCATCACCGCCATGGCCTCGCCGATGGCGCGGCCTACGCCCAGCACCACCGCCGCGGCGATGCCGCTGCGGGCGGCGGGGACGGAGACGCGGAACCAGGTCTCCACCGGGGTGGCGCCCAGGGCCAGCGAGGCGTCCTCGTACTCCCGGGGCACCGCCTCCAGGGCCGTCATGGCCACGTTGATGATGGAGGGCAGGATCATGATGGCCAGCACGATGATGGCCGCCAGCAGGCCGGAGCCGTCGGGGATGTGGAAGATCTTGCGGATGCCGGGCACCAGCACCAGCATGCCCACCAGGCCGTACACCACGGAAGGGATGCCCGCCAGCAGGCTGACCGCCGAGGAGACAACGGCTTTCAGCTTGGACGGGGCCATCTTGGCCAGGAACACGGCGGTCATGAAGCCGATGGGGACGCCCAGAACGATGGCGCCCGCCGTGCCGTACACGCTGGTCAGGATAAAGGAGAGGATGCCGAACTGGGGCGGCGTGCCGTTGGAATCCCACACGGGCCCGAAGAGGAATTTGACCAATCCGATCTCACGGATGGCCGGGATGCCGGAGATGATGAGATAGACGGTGATCAGCAGCACGCAGCCGACCGTCACCAGACCCATCAGCAGAAAGAAGCCGTGGATGGCGTTCTCCCAGAATCGTTTTGCTTTCATGTGAGCACCTCATACATGCAGGGGAAGGCGGCACCCCTCAGGGATGTCGCCTGTCCGCCATTGGGTTTTCAGTTGGCAGCCACTGCGCCGGCGGCGGAGATGATGGGCGCCGCGTCAGCGGAGATGGCGTAGTCGAAGAACGCCTGGGCTGCGGGAGAGAGGGCCTTGCCTTCCACGGTCACCAGCACGAAGGGACGCTGCACCGTGTAGCTGCCGTCCTTGACGGTGGCTTCGCTGGGGGTCACGCCGTTCACGTTCAGGGCCTTGACGGTATCCTTGACGGAGGCCAGAGAAGCATAGCCGATGGCGTCGGGGTTCTGGCTGACGGCGGTGATCACATCACCGGTGGAGGTCAGCTCCTGGCGATACTGGCAGGCATCCTTGGTGCCGGTGATGGACTCGAAGCCATCGCGGGTGCCGCTGGCGGCCTCACGGCCGATCAGAACGACCTCGGCGTCATTGCCGCCCACGTCCTTCCAGTTGGTGATCTCGCCGGTGTACAGCTTGGCGATCTGCTCCAGGGTCAGGTCGGAGACAGGGTTGTCGGGGTGCACGATGATGGCGATGCCGTCATAGGCCAGGATGGTCTCCTTCAGGCCGGCAGCCTTCTCCTCGTCCTTCAGCGCACGGGAGGACAGGCCGATGTCGCAGGTGCCCTCCTGCACGGCGGTGATGCCGGAGCCGGAGCCGGTGGGGTTGTAGTTGACGGTGACGCCGCCGTTGGCGCCCATGAAGGACTCGCTCAGTGCGCCGATGACCTTCTCCATGGAGGTGGAGCCGTCGGTGGACACGGTGCCGGTGATGGCGGCAGCGTCGCCGCTGTTATCGTCGGGGGTGGTGTTGTCGCTGTTGGTGCTGCCGCAGGCGGCCAGGCTCAGTGCCAGGACCAGCGCCAGCGCAAGGGCAATGAACTTTTTCATAATGTATATCTCCTTTTCATTTGGTGTCTGATTGATTTGGATGTCTCATCCTTACAGCTAAAAGCTTACGGCAGACATGTAAAATGAGAAAGCGAGGTCATGTAAAATCCATGTCAAATCGCAGGATCCGGGCGCTGCAAAAAAATGTCAGAAATTTTTGAAATTGGGTGTTGACATTTTTCCTTATGCTTGCTATAATGTACAAGCTTGAGTTCGACGACAACGAAAGCGCAACAAGGCCAAGTAGTTCAGTTGGTTAGAACGCCAGCCTGTCACGCTGGAGGTCGAGGGTTCGAGCCCCTTCTTGGTCGC
>CAKTZN010000163.1 GCA_934635545.1 uncultured Oscillospiraceae bacterium
GGATGTGGCGGCGGTCGGTCTCCAGTTGGGTCTCGCCGGGGCCCTTGGTGCCGATGGGAGAGCCGCCGGTGCCGCCCTGCCGCTCCAGATGGCTCCACATGCCGATCAGCCGGGGCAGCAGGTACTGGTACTGGGCCAGCTCCACCTGCAGGCAGCCTTCTTTCGTCCGCGCCCGCTGGGCAAAGATGTCCAGGATCAGGCCGCTGCGGTCGATGACCTGGACGCCCAGCAGTTCCGTCAATACACGGATCTGAGACGGCGACAGATCGTTGTCGAAGATCACCATGGTGGCCTTCTCGTTGTCCACCATGCGCTTGACCTCCTCCACCTTGCCCTCGCCGATGAAGCTGTGGGGATCGGGCTTCTCCCGGCTCTGCAGGATGATGCCCGCCGTGTCGCCGCCCGCCGTGTCCACCAGCTCCGAGAGCTCCATCAGGCTCTCCTCGTCGGCGCTGTCCTCGCCCAGCACCGGTGAGCGCAGGCCCACCAGTACGGCATGATCCCGGGATTCCTTGTTGTTTTCCAAAGTCTTACGTTCCATAATACCCTCGGTCAAAAGAATAAAAAGTAAATTTGCCCCTATTATATACGTTTTCCCGCCGGTTGTAAACCGTGAAAAGCCGGAGACGCCGCACAGTATGCACCCGGCATATTGTTTTCCCGCCCCGCCGGTGGTATAGTAGTCGTACAAGCCTGACAGGAGGAAGAGAATATGAGAAAACAGATCACCAGTCTGCTGCTGGCCCTGCTGATGCTGCTGTCCCTGCTGCCCACCGCTGCATGGGCGGAGGACGCGGTACACAGCGGAAAATGCGGAAAAGATCTGACATGGACACTTGAAAACGGCGTACTGACTATTGAAGGTTTGGACAACATGGAGAACTATTCCTCGGCTGCCAGTACTCCGTGGGCAGACTATGCCCTCGAAATAGGCATTGTCAAGTTGCCAGATGAATTGACCAGCATCGGCGATTATGCCTTTGCGGGCTGCAAGAATTTGACAGCGATTGAGCTGCCTAAAAAGCTGAAGTCTATCGGTTATTATGCCTTTGACGGCTGCCAAAACCTAAAAGAGATCACGATCCCCCATCAGCTTAAAGCGCTCTCAATTTTCACGTTTCGCGGCTGTACCAACCTCGCCAAAGTAAACTTTTCGGCCAACAGCACCATTGATACGATCGGTGCGTATGCTTTCTATGGCTGCCGGAGTTTGAAAAGTATTGATTTTCCGCAGTCCCTCAAAACCATCGGGCAAGCCGCCTTTGAGTATACCGGCTTAGTCAATGTCAAGTTTAACTATGATCTGGAGACCATCTATGATTCCGTCTTCGATGCCTGTCACGATCTTGTGTCTGTGGAAATTGATAGAAATGTCTCCAGCATCGGTGACTGGGTCTTTGACGAATGTGAGAAACTGCGGGAGATCAAGGTAGCCACCGGCAATTCTTCCTATAGTTCGGTTGACGGCGTACTCTTCAACAAGGGAAAAACGATCCTTATCAAGTACCCGGCAGGGCATGAGCGGACGCACTACAGCATTCCCAGCGGTGTGACCGAGATCACCAGATGCGCTTTCAGTGAAACGCAGCATCTGGCCAGTGTTTCCATACCAAGCAGCGTAAAAACCATCAACCAGAATGTATTTGACGTTACCGCGAAATACGGCTTTACCGACGTTTTCTACGACGGCAGTACGGAAAGCTGGGCCAACATTTCGATTACCTCTAACGGTAACGACGGACTCTCTACTGCGGTGATCCATTACGGCGGCAAGTGTGGCCCCGGATATGAAACAGAGACGAAAAACACACCTGCCGCCTGCACGACACCCGGCATAAAGGATCGTATCGTGTGCGCCACCTGCGGCGCAGTAATTGCAGCCGGTACCGACATCCCCGCCACAGGCCACACCGAGGTCGTGGATGACGCCGTAGAACCCACCTGCAGCGCCCCCGGAAAAACACAGGGCACCCACTGCTCCGAATGCGGCGAAGTGCTGATCGCGCCGATAGTACGTCCCGCAAAAGAGCACACCGAGGTCATCGACGAAGCCTTGGAGCCCACCTGTATTACCCTCGGCAAAACCGAGGGCAAGCACTGCCAGGTGTGCGGCGAGGTACTGGTGGCGCAGCGCTATATCCCCGCCACTGGAGTACATACCTGGAACGATGGCGTGGTCACAACATCCGCCACCTGTGACACGGAAGGCATCATGACATATACCTGCACCGTATGCAACGGAGTCAAAACCGAAGCCATCCCCGTCATCGGCGGCCTGTCGGGTGATGTGAACGGCGACGGCCGGGTGACCATCACGGACGTGGAGTTGATTTACGAATACCTGACCGGACAGTTCCCATTTGAAGCCGGCCACAAAAAGGCCGCTGATGTGAACCAGGACGGCACAGTGGACGTATACGACCTCCAGCGTCTGTACGAGGCCGTGACCGGCATTGACCCCCTGCAATAACGAAAAGAAGGAGACACATTGTGTCTCCTTCTTCTTGTTAGCCCTTTTCCACCAGGGCCCGGACCTCCGCCAGGGACAGTCCCTGCGCACCGGCGATGCGGGCCAGATCCTCGTACTCATACTTGCTGCGGGTAACGCCGTAGCCCTGGGAGGTCTTGCGCCGCACCGGGCCATAGGGGGTGTCCACCGTGTCCTGGGTGCGCGTCAGCGTATAGCGGCGGCACAGGTGCTCCCGCACGCCGATGGTGGTGGTGTGCCGCAGCAGCAGCGCCGCCATCTCCACCCGGTCGCCCTCCCGGCACAGGACGGTCAGCACCGTGCCGGGCCGGGATTTTTTCATGGTGACCGGCGCGGCCCACACATCCAGCGCACCGGCCTTCAGCAGCGTCTCCATGGCGAAGGCCATGTCCTCCGCCGTCATGTCATCCACGTTGCAGCTCAGCTCCGCCACCTGGCCGCCTGCCTCCGCCGTATCGCCCCAGAAGGCCCGGAGGCAGTTGGCAGCCTCGAACTCCTTCGTCCCCATGCCGTAGCCCACGGCGCGGGTGGTCATGACGGGCATATCGCCGAACCGGGACGCGAAATGCTTCAAAAGTGCCGCCCCGGTGGGGGTGCACAGCTCCGCCCGGACGGTGCCGCCATAGGCGGGCACCCCCTGCAGAAGATACGCCGTGGCGGGGGCGGGCACCGACAGCAGCCCGTGGGCGCACCGCACCTGGCCGCTGCCCACGCAGACCGGCGAGGCCACGATCTCGCCCGGTGCCAGCCGGTGCAGCAGCAGGCACACCGCCGCCACATCCGCCAGGGCGTCCATGGTGCCCACCTCGTGGAAGTGGATGTCCTCCACCGGCACGCCGTGGACGTGGCTCTCCGCCTGGGCGATCAGTTCGTACACCGCCAGCACGTCGGCCTTCACCGCCTTCGGCAGGCGCAGATGGTCACGCACCATGTGCTCGATGCCGTGCAGGCCCGTGTGGTGATGGCCGTGCGTATGATCGTGGTCATGATGGTGCATGGCCTCGGATTCCTCCGCGCCGTCTATTTTCACCGACATGTGGGTGCCCTGCACGCCGCAGCGCGTCACCGTCTCACAGCCGTAGACCACGCCCGGCACACCGATGGCGTTCAGCTCCGCCAGCGCGGCTTCCCTGACCGGCATCAGCTCCAGCAGCGCCGCCGTCAGCATATCGCCTGCCGCGCCCATGGCGCAGTCCAGATACAGTGTTTTCATGGGGTTCCCTCCGATCGTGACAAATGCTGCTCCGATTATACCCGACCTTGCCGGAATTTGCAACGGGGAGAAAAAACACAGGCTGTCAAAGACAGCCTGTGTTTTTGATCGTTTGAAATTATTCGTCGTCCTCGTCGGCGGCCTCGTTCAGGGCGTTGGCCAGGTCGCTGAGATCAAACTCCAGCTTGGTGCCGCAGTTGGGGCACACCACCTCGCCGTCCTCCAGAACGGTCTCGTCGAAATAGACTTCCTCTTCGCACTCGGGGCAGGTGGTCATGAAGCACTCCTCATCCTCGTCGTCCTCATCGTCCCACTCTTCCTCGTCCTCGTCGTCCAGCTCGTAGAGGGACTCCTCTACCTCGCTGAGATCGTCGCTGACGGCGTCCAGGCCATCCTCGATGTCCACCATCTCGTCCTGCATGTCGGCGATCTCGTCGGCCATCTGATCCAGCACGTCGATGATGGCGGCAAACAGCTTGCCCTCGTTGCTCTCGGCGTCCAGCTTCAGACCCTCGGCCAGACCCTTCAGATATGCTACCTTCTCAGAAATACCCATATTCGGCTCCTTTCTTTACGGTCGGTTGGTTGCTACGGATGAAATTACTTGCAGCGGCCGATATACTCGCCGGTGCGGGTGTCGATGGTGATCTTGTCGCCGATGTTGATGAACAGGGGCACCTTCACCTCGGCGCCGGTCTCCACGGTGGCGGGCTTCAGGGT
>CAKTZN010000164.1 GCA_934635545.1 uncultured Oscillospiraceae bacterium
GCCGCCACCCGCAGCAGCGTGTCCCGCAGTGAGCCCAGATCCAGCGCGTTCCAAAGGTTCTGCAAATAGTTCAAAAAGGGGTCACTCCTATCGAAAAGGCTATTACGCCAAATTATCAGTAACAGGTTAATTATAGCAAATATCAAGGGCAAACACAAGAAAAAATTCCCCTGCCGATTGTAACCATTTTGTAGCCAAAGCTGTAACCAAAGCGCAATGGATCTGTAATGATGTTTACCGCCCCTTCGCATATAATAGAGACATAAAAGGTAGGAAGGAAACATCGTTCAGACTTGGAAAGGAGTTATCGCCATGAAGAACCTGCTGTTGATCGCCGCGGGCGTCGCGCTGTGCCTGCTCTGCACCGTTGTGGGCATCCTGATCCCCCAGCTCTCCGCACTGACCTATGTCACCGTCTCTCTGGCCTGCGTCACGGGGCTTCTGTGCATTGGCGGTATCCTCCGTCATATCACACGCGGCTCTGTTTAAGCGCCGCGATCATATAGAGAAGCCCCACCGTTTTCCGGTGGGGCTTCTCGGCTTGCCGCGGGGTACCGTTCAAAAATTGTTTGATTTTGCTTCACAGAATCGTTACATCCTTTTCAGGATTTTTTAAGATTTCCGCGGTATCATGTACTCAGTTCAGAAAGAACAACAAAACTTTTTCATTCTCTCTCCTTTTTTCTTCACTTCTCCCTCTCTCTTTTCATTTTTTGCAGGCGAAAGGCGCACCGGTCAGATGGCCGATGCGCCTTTTGCTGTTATTTTTTCCCCAGCCACTGCCGGAGCTGCTCCCACAGCTCCAGGGAACGGAACTTCAGCACATACCCGGCGTCCTCCTCGGTGATGAGGCTCACGTCATCGCCGGACAGCCCCGCCCGGATGGCCGTCTCCGGCATGTCCGTGGCCGCGGCGGTGCACAGGGGCGGATACACCACGCACCACCAGTTCTGCCCTTCCCCTTCGCCGATCACCAGCCGCAGGGCCATGTACTCCCCGGCGGGCAGAGAAAAGCCGTCGTACTCCTTCAGCGGAAACTCCGTCCTGGTCAACTGGGCCGTCACCGGATAGTCATAGCCCTGGTTGATAATCTCCCGCTGGGCGATGTTCTCGATACGGTCAAGGGCGTCCTGAAGCTGCATCTGGGCATCCTCCATATCGACGGAGCGCTGCAATACGTTTGTTGTAAAGTTCAATACCTTGTCGCGCACCTCCAGCTTCAGCGCCTGATCCTCGGCACTGTCGGAGTTGGCGATGACGTGGAGGCGGATCATCTTCCGGGCCAGGGCATCCTGCCGCTGGACCGACCACGCCCCCCATACCAGAGCGGCGCACAGTCCCAGAAGCAGCGCCAGCTCCCATTTTTTCCATCGTTTCATGGTACAATAACCGTCCTTATTGCAGGAATTTTCCTACAATATGGACGGTTATGGCGTATTTTATACCTGCTCCACGCAGAAAGTACAGGGATATGTCTCTTTCAGCGCCTCCGCCGCCGCTTCCGCGCCGGCCTGACAGGCGAAGATCCCGAACACGGCGCTGCCGCTGCCGGTCATCTGGGCGTTCAGCGCGCCCTGCTGCCGCAGGGCTTCCACGATGGCGGGCACGGCACTGCTCTCCGGCAGCACCTGCTGGAAGTCGTTGTTCAGTCCCGCCGCGATTTTCGCCAAATCGCCGCTGTCCAAGCCCTCCCGCACCGCGCGGCTGTCGCCGCTGACGCGCTGCGGCGCGCTGTCGATGGCGGCGTACATGGCGGCGGTGGAATGGCTCTCCTCCGGCTTGACAATCACCAGCCAGCAGGGCGGCATGTCCGGCAGAGCCGCCAGCTTTTCACCACGGCCGGTGGCCAGCGCCGTACCGCCCCGGATGAAGAAGGGCACATCGCTGCCCAACTGCGCGGCCATCTCCTCCAACTGTCCGTCAGTCATCTGCGGCGCGTACAGCGTCCGCAGAGCGCGGAGCACCGCCGCTGCGTCGCTGCTGCCGCCGCCCAGTCCCGCCTGGGTGGGGATGCATTTCTGAAGCTGGATGGTGACGAAGTCCTCCTTCACGCCCAGCTCCTGGAAGAACAGCCGCAGCGCCTTCATGCACAGGTTGTCCTCGGCCCGCTCCGTCACCGGCGGCGTACAGACCAACTGATCCTGGATGCCGGGATGGCGCGCCACCGTCACCGTGTCGCAGAGGCCGACCGCGGTCATGACCGTCTCCACCTCATGATAGCCGTCGGGACGCTTCTCCCCCACCGTCAGCGTCAGGTTCACCTTGGCGCAGGCCGTCTCCGTGACGGCGCGGCCCCGGTCATCCACCGGCGCTGCCTGCAAGCCACGCCGCACCGACGGCGGGATCAGCCACGCGGCGGCCACCTGCAGCACCGTGACGGCCACCGCCGCCAGTTGCTGATCCTTCTCCGGCGTCAGGCACAGGGTGCGCATCAGCATGAAATCCACCACCACGAACAGCGCCGCGAACTGCACCAGCATCCGGCGGCAGAGCCTGTCCGCGTCCGCCTGCCGCTCCGTCTCCGGGACGCGGCGCAGGCGCAGAGGCAGCAGCGGCCAGACGACCGCCGCCAGCAGATACAATATACAGACCGCGTAAGCGGGAAACCAGAATCGCAGCATCGCTATATACCTCACGAAAAGAATGAGCCGCCGGAGCTTCTCCGGCGGCTCTTATTATACTATACCGCGTAAAGGATTTCTACTGTCTTTTTACTTGACGATCTTGCGGGCCTCGATGTAGTAGCGCTTATCCTGGGCGTGGCCCATGGAGAAGGTCTTGCGGGGCAGCACGCCGTCGGCCATGACGGTCTTGAACAGCTGCTCCTTGCCCATGGCGGGCAGCAGGAAGCCCATGTTGCCGGGCTTGCTGCCCAGCTCGCGGGTCACGTCGTCGCCGTGGATGTAGTCCACCTCGCCGCCGTTGTCCTTCAGGTACTGGTCGATGACGCCCTGCAGGGTGCCCACGGCCAACTGAACCTTGGGATCAGGAACGGTGATGAAGTGGCTCTCGCCATTCCACACGAACTCGATGGTGTGGCCGTCGCCCTTGCCCTCGAAGGCGTTGGGATAGGCGGCGCGGAAGGCGTTCATGAACTTCTCGTGATCCACGCCGAACAGCACGCGGTGGATGGGCTCGAACTGCAGCGCGTCGTCGTGGTTGTTGACCACCTCCACCAGGGCGTAGCGGGCGGGCAGCGCCAGATACTCCTCGGGGGTCTTACCCTTCTTCTGCTCCTCATAGCAGGCCTTGGCGGTAGCCAGAGAGTGGTTGCCGTCGCCCACGGCGAACAGCAGGGGCGCCACGCCGGAGACGTTGTACTTCTTCTGCATGGTCTCGTCTGTGGTCAGGCCCTCCAGAGAGGCGGCCACGGCGTCGATCTGAGCCTGAGACAGCTTATAGCCCTTGATGTGGCCGCCGTTCTGCATCAGGTCGAAATCGTACAGCTTCTCCATGGTGTCGGCAGCGGCGGTCAGGGGCTCGATGACGGTCTTGTCGGGGTCGTCGATCAGCAGCATGACGTGGGGCAGCTCGATGGGGGCGTTGCGGCGCACGCGGGCGCGGGGAGGAATACGATCCAGCACGGTACCCTCGGTGGCGCGGATGAGGGCGCCGGAGCCGGGGGTGAAGTCATAGGCGTCCAGATCCACCATGCCGATCAGGCCGTGACGGATCTTGCCGTCGGACTGCTGGCGCTCGATGTAGATCAGGGAGTCGGTCAGAGTCTCAAACACGCCGTCAGCGATGTACTTGGACATGGAATCGTTGATGTTCTGGATGAACTCGTCCACGTTGGGGGCCTTCAGGTTGGCCTCCGGCAGGATCAGACGCAGGGTGGAGGGTGCGTCGCCCACCTGATTCTCGACCGCCTGCCAGTACTCCGGCTCGGACGTGAACTGGTCACAGGCCACCACGGCCCACTTGGTCATATCCTGCTCCTTGGGCAGCAGGATGTCAGCGGGATAAAAGCCCAGCTTCTCGAACTTGTTATTCATGTCGTTCCTCCTCGTTTGTGATAAAGGTCACAGTTCGTTCCGTAATGTACCCCCATGATACCATATATTTACCGGATAATGCAACGGTTTCCAAAAATTTTTAAGATAATCTGACAAAAATTTTTGTATAGCACGGCAGCATTCCGGAAATACTATCCGCGCCAAGCTATTCTAGGGAGGTCATATTTTGAAGATCATTGATAAGATCGCGCTGGTGCTGATCGTCATCGGCGCGCTGAATTGGGGCAGCGTGGGCTTTTTCGGCTTCGACTGCGTGGCGTTTCTCTTCGGCGGCCAGATGGGCACCATCAGCCGCATCATCTACGCGCTGGTAGGCGTGGCGGGCCTGTGGGGCATCACCATGATCTTCCGGGACGACGGAAGCGAGAGCGAATAACGGTTCCCC
>CAKTZN010000165.1 GCA_934635545.1 uncultured Oscillospiraceae bacterium
GAGAAGATGGGCAGCTTCTGGCTCTCCACCAGCGTGTTGAACACGTCGATCATGGGGATGCCGGTGCGGATCATCTTGTTGGGGACGATACGCTTGGACGGGTTCACGGAGGGGCCGCCGATGGGGATCATATTCTCCGTCAGGGCCGGGCCGTTGTCGCGGGGTACGCCCGCGCCGTCAAAGATACGGCCCAGCAGGTGGTCGGAGAAGGACACCATCATGGGGCGGCCCAGGAAACGGACAGGATCTGTGGTGCTGACGCCCTGGGTACCGCTGAACACCTGCAGCGTCACCAGATCCTTGTCCAGCTTGATGACGTTGGCATAGCTGTCGCCCACCAGGGCCAGGTCGCCGTTACGGACGCCGGAGGCCCGGACGGTCACCACGTTGCCCACAATGGATTCGATTTTCGTGTAAACTTTCTGCATATTGACTCACCTCTCAAAGCGCTGCCTTGCTCAGGTAAAAGTCCTTGAGCCGCTTTTCCTGGGCCTCGAACTCCGGCGTTTGGAACTCGGTGTTGTGCCAGTCCAGGAACTCCTGACGGAGCTGGTTGAAGAAGGCGCGGATCTCTTTCTTGCCGCCCAGGGCGAAATTCCGGGTCAGTACGTCGTACAGCACATCGAACTCGTGGCGCTGGCGGTCGGGGCCGCAGGCCGCGTCGATGGGATCAAAGGAGTTCTGCTGGAGATACACCGCGTCCAGCAGCTCACCCTTCTGATAGACCGCATAGTCCTCGTCAGAGGTGCCCTCCTCGCCGATGACCTTCATCATCTGGTTGATCTCGTTGCTGCGCTTGAGGATGGCACGGGCCTGCTCCACCCGCTCCATGTCCACCACGCCCTGATACTTGGACCAGGAGTCGATGGGGTGGATGGCGGGGTACTTGCGGGCGTCGGAGCGCTCACGGGACAGGCCGTGGAACGCGCCCACCACCTTCAGCGTGGCCTGGGTCACAGGCTCCTCGAAGTTGCCGCCTGCGGGGGACACGGTGCCGCCGATGGTGACGGAGGCCACCTTGCCGTCCTTCAGCCGCACCTTACCGGCACGCTCATAGAACGAGGCGATGACGGATTCCAGATAGGCGGGGAAGGCCTCCTCGCCGGGGATCTCCTCCAGACGGCCGCTCATCTCACGCATGGCCTGGGCCCAGCGGCTGGTGGAGTCCGCCAGCAGCAGCACGTCCAGCCCCATCTGGCGGTAGTACTCCGCCATGGTGACGGCGGTGTACACCGACGCCTCACGGGCGGCCACCGGCATGGAGGAGGTATTGCAGATGATGATGGTGCGCTCCATCAGGGAGCGTCCGGTACGGGGATCGGTCAGCTCGGGGAACTCCGTCAGCACCTCCACCACCTCGCCGGCGCGTTCGCCGCAGGCGGCCACGATGACGATGTCCACGTCGGCGTTCTTGGCCTCCATGTGCTGCAGCACCGTCTTGCCTGCGCCGAAGGGGCCGGGCACGCAGAAGGTGCCGCCCTTGGCCACCGGCAGGAAGGTATCCACGCAGCGGAGCTGGGTCACCAGCGTCTCGTCGGGGCGCAGGCGCTCCTCATAGCAGCGGATGGGCTGCTTCACGGGCCAGGAGAACACCATGGTCAGCTCCTGCTCCTCGCCCTGCTCGTTCTCCACCACCGCCACGGTGTCCCGGACGTTATAGACGCCCTTCTCCCGGACGGACTTCACCTTCCACTCGCCCTTCAGGCCGAAGGGTACCATGATGAGGTGGGTAAACAGCCCCTCCGGCACGCTGCCCACCGCGTCGCCCGCGGTGACGGTGTCGCCGGGCTTTACCCGCGGCGTGAACTCCCAGTCCTTATTGGGAATGGGATCCAGATACACGCCCCGCTCCAGGAAGTAGCCGCACTTTTCGGCCAGCTCCGGCAGGGGGTTCTGCAGGCCGTCGAACACCTGGGTCAGCAGGCCGGGGCCCAGCTCCACGCTCATCAGCTCGCCGGAGAGCTCCACCTTGTCGCCCACCTGGATGCCGTTGGTCATCTCATAGATCTGCATGCTGGCCGTGTCGCCGTTGACGCGGATGACCTCGCCCTTCAGGCGGTCATCCCCCACCAGCACATAGCCCACTTCATTTTTACGCACGGAGCCGGAAAAGCTGGCGGACACCAGATTTCCGTTCACTCCGGTCACATATCCTGTCACTTTGTCCATTTCGTTTCTCCTGTTCATGATAGGCTGGCGACCTGTTGGCGGATGTTGGCCATCAGGCCGTCAAAGGCCCGCTTGCCGGTCTCGTACCGGAAGCCCCGCTGCCGCTCCAGCAGCCGCAGCTTCATGGCGTAGCCATACAGGGCGTGGTCGTCGAAATTGTGCAGCCCGACCATATCGTCCAGGCGGCGGAATTCCAGCTCCAGCAAAAGCCGTTCGCCCTCCAGCGGGTTCTCGGCGTTCACCGCCGCCGTCACCGTCTGCACGATGGCGGCGTCCCGGTCGGCGGGGATGGGGCAGGGGCGGCCCAGCTTCACGCTGCGCTGATAGGTCAGCTCACGGGACAGGGCCTTGTAAAAGGCGGCCCATTCCGACAGCAGCGGCCCCTTGTCCGATTCCACCGTCAGCGTCTCCAGCGTCCGATACACCCCGCCGCTCACCGCCGTCTGGCACATGGCCAGAAACGCGGCATAGTCCATGGGGGGCTCACCCTGCGTTTTCAGCATGGGCAGGCTGGAGATCAGATAGTAATAGGAAGCCACAGCGGCACCCCCTTACAGGCGGGTATCCCGGAAGAAGGGCATCAGCATCTCCGCGATCTCCTGCTCCGAGCAGTCGAAGTAGCCGGAGCCGTCCTTGGCGGCCAGACGGAAGCCGGCGCCTACCTTCTTGGAGGGGCGGATCTCCAGCCCGGCCTTCAGCTCCTGTGCCAGCTCCTGGCGCAGGCCGTCCGTCACCTGGCCCACCTCCACGGTATAGGCGGCAACGTCCTCGCCCTGCACGGCGGCCTGAATGAGCTTCACCAGTGCCTGCTGATCCAGCGCCTTGCCCACATCGGCGGCCAGCAGCTTTTCATACTCCTTCTGGATCTCCTGCCGGAAGGCCAGCACCGCGTCCCGCTTGGCCTGCTGGGCATCGAGCTGGGCGCTGCTCTTGAATACCTCGATCTCCGCCTTCGCGTCGCCGCGCAGCTTGTCCGCCTCCGCCTTCGCGTCGGCCACAATGGCGTCGGCCTGCTTCCGGGCGTCGGCCAGGATGGCGGCAGCCTCCTGATTGGCGCTGTCGATGCCGTCCTTTTTGATGGAAGAAACAAGATCCTGAATCTGAAGTTCCATACACGTTCACCTTCTTATCTGAATTTTGCGGTTATTTTGTTGGTATTATCTGTCATTATAATACACATCTTGCAGTTTGCAACATCTTTTCCAGAACATGCCATTTGTATTTCTAATGGCACCTTCGCCGTTCCGGTAATATCTGAAGGACTTCCCGGCAGGCGGCGGTCGGCGGGCAAATACCCTGTCCCTCATCTGCTCTCTATTATAATAACCGCCGTCCGTCCAGGCTATGGGCAAAAACGCCCGTCTGCATAAATTTTGTGCAAAAACCGCCATTTACGCAAGGGTCGTCCGGCAGCGTTCGCTCCCCCTTCCACGCGAAAAGGCCCCCGGACAGTGCCGGGAGCCTCTCTTTCCAGGTTCTGCTTACCGGTTCAGGATCTTCATGAACTCCTCGCCGGTGATGGTCTCCTTCTCATAGAGGTAGGTGGCCAGCTCGTCCAGCTTCTCCCGGTTGTCCATCAGGATCCTGACGGCCTTGTCGTGCTGCTTCTGCACCAGGGCCACCACCTGCTGGTCGATCTTGGTCTGGGTCTCGGCGGAGCAGGCCAGGGAGGCGTCGCCGCCCAGATACTGGTTGGTCACCGTCTCCAGCGCCACCATGCCGAACTCATCGCTCATGCCGTAGCGGGTGATCATGGCCCGGGCCAGCTTGGTGGCCTGCTCGATATCGTTGGAGGCGCCGGTGGTGACGGAGCCGAACACCACTTCCTCGGCGGCACGGCCGCCGGTAAAGGTGGCGATCTTGTTCTCGATCTCCTCCTTGGTCATCAGGTAGTGGTTGCCCTCCTCCACCTGCATGGTATAGCCCAGCGCGCCGGAGGTGCGGGGCACGATGGTGATCTTCTGCACGGGGGCGGAGTGGGTCTGCATGGCCGCCACCAGGGCGTGGCCCACCTCGTGATAGGACACGATCTTCTTCTCGTGGTCGGTCATGATGGCGTTCTTCTTCTGGTAGCCGGCGATGACCACCTCGATGCTCTCCTCCAGGTCGGCCTGGGTGGCGAAGCGGCGGCCGTCACGGACGGCCCGCAGCGCCGCCTCGTTGACGATGTTGGCCAGCTCCGCGCCGGACGCGCCGGAGGCCATGCGGGCGATCTTGCTGAA
>CAKTZN010000166.1 GCA_934635545.1 uncultured Oscillospiraceae bacterium
ACAGAACAAAAAAATCACCCAAACACAGAGCTGGACGCTCTGCATTTGGGTGATGATGCAATCGAAGTATTGAGGACAGGCAAGTTCAACCACCGGCTGCTGTCGGAGCTGATCTGCCACAAGGATTTCCAGCGGTTTATGCTGGACGCTGAGATTTACGTTGACCGGATCGCAGATATGCGCGTCAACGATATGAACGCCGTGCTGGAAGCCGTCCGGCAGATGGCATTGATGAAAAACGGCGGCGATGAAAATGACCTGCATCTGCGGACGCTGGAAGTTGCACAGATTCGGGAGGACGAGTATTTCGGAAGCCTGATTGCGGATGATCTGAAAGGCATTCTCCGTGACATTCGGAATGAACATCGTCCCGACACTATGACTGCGGATGAAACAACCCTTGTTGCAACCGTACAGGGTCAGTTGCAGGATGCGATGAATTTTGAGGGCAGCTCCGAGGAAAAGCAAATCCGGTCGTTTCTTGCTACGTTCGGCATTGATTATGACCTACTCTCGAAAGAGCAGTTCGTCTCGTTGATTGAAGTACTCAAGCTGTCCAAATACCTGAAAAGCCCCATCAACCAGCGTGGAAAGGCAAGACCGCAGTTGCCGCATGGAAAAGGCAAAAAGAAACGCAGATAAGAAAAAGTCCCGTGTCTATGTGTAGACATGGGACTTTATTTCTTATGAAATCGAAGAAAACTACATGGCAACGCTATTCTGCGCTGCCGCATCAAATACGGGCTTGCGCTGCTGTATCAATACAATGGAAAACATTACGATGCCAATTCCCAGATAGTGCAGAACGGTCAGTTTCTCACCAAGTACCAGTACACCAAGGATAGCTGCCGTTACCGTCTCCATTGAAGCGATAACGGGGACCTTGCTGTTCTCCCGAATTTGCTGCACGCCCTGATAGTAAAATAGATAGCCGATCGCCGTGGGAATCAGCGCATAGAGAAAACCGAGTCCTACAATGGGAAAGGTAAGCGTGATCGGTGTCTCCCACGGTCGCATGAATACCCCCAGAAACAAGGCCGCGAACAGATAGCTGTAGGTGCTGATGACAAACGGGTCGCTGTCCTCTCCGGCGAACTTTCCGAAGATAGCGGTCAGGGCGTAGCAGAGCCCAGATGCCACACCGAAGAGTATCCCCGAAACGGACAGCGAAGCTGCCGCAAATTGTCCGCCGGTGGCGGCCAGCACACAGCCGATGATGTTGATGATGAGTGCCAGACACTTATGGGAGGTAATCCGCTCATGGAAGAAAATCGCGGAGAGGATCGCGGTGAAAACGGGAGCGACATTCAGCAATACCGCGCCGACTGTCACGCCGATGCGCACCACGGCCCAACTGTAACAGACATTGTAAACGCCGTGGCAGACCAGCCCAAGCATCGCACTGAAAAAGAGCGTCCTTCCGCTGACACGGAAAGCCGAAATGCCGGAGCGGATCACCGTAACGATCAGCAAAATTACAAATGCGAAGGCCATGCGCAAAAAGCTGATTGTTGCAGCAGAAGCACCGGTGTCGGACATCAGCCGGATAAACAGGCCAATGCTTCCCCACAGACAGCCGGCAATAAAAATCAAAACCGCGCCGCGCTCAAAAGTTGTGTCTTTCTGCTTCAAAAGACCTGATCTCCGTTCTCAACCGGCTCCATCGGGGTGAGCAGCACTACGCCCTGCTTGGAATCTGTCCCTAGGATACGTACCTCACTTCTGACGCTGCCGATGTGCATAGGTTCCAGATTGACGCAGCAAATGAGCTGCTTTCCCAGCAGGTCCTCCGGCTGATAGAGTTCCGTCAGCTGCGCGGAGGAGATTTTTTCGCCCAGCTCTGGGCCAAAGTCCAATGTCACCTTGTAGGCGGGCTTGCGAGCCTTCTTATTGATAGAAACGGATATGACCGTTCCTACACAGATCTGTACCTTGTCAAAATCTTCAATGGTTATCATGGTGATACACCTTGCCTTTCAGCGTCAAGTATAATGCAGGTATTGCGTTTTGTGAAGACAGAATGTATGATTAGGATATAAGGAAAACTAATTTATCTCGGAGGATGTTATGGATGATTATAAAATTCGCGTCCTGCTGGCGGCGATCCACACGGGGAGCTTTCGCAAGGCTGCTTTGGAACTGAACTGCACGCAATCCGCTATAACGCAGGCGATGAACAGCCTTGAGAATGAACTCGGCTGCAAGGTGCTGCTACGAAACCACAACGGCATCCGTCTGACACCAGCCGGAGAAGACCTTCTGCCGCTTCTGATGGAAGCCGATGCTTCTCTGACGAGACTATCCGAACGGGCGCGGCAGGTGGCGGGAGGAGCATCCGCACCGCTGCGAATTGGGGCATTTTCCAGCATTTCCAGCACATGGCTCCCGAAGGTGCTGCAAGAGTATCACTCGCGCTATCCGGAAGTCACCTTCGGTATTCAGGTTGGCACAAACACGCTAACCGATTGGCTGTTTAAAGGTGCGGTTGATCTGGCTTTGGGGGACGCCGCTCGCTGCCGGGCCTTCCGATGGTTCCCACTGATGGACGATCCCTATTTTGCGGTTTTGCCTGCGTCTTTGGCACCGGACGGAAGCAGTATCTCGCAGGAAGAACTTGCCGCCTACCCGTTTGTCATGGCACCCATGAACGCGCTGGACAGCTACCTGACCGTATGCCCGGCAGATCAGCTCCGGGTGAACTGCGATGATGATTCCACGCTGCTTTCCATGGTGGCGCAGGGGATCGGCGTGACAGCCATGCCGCAGCTGTGCCTGCAAAAGCCGCCGGAGAATGTCCGCGTTTTGACGTTGACACCGCCGACAAAGCGGGTGTTGGGCGTTGCATTGCCTAATGCGCCCTCTAAGGAAGCTGTCCGTTTTGCCCATTACCTCTGCCGGAAGTTTTCCCATCAAAATACATAACAGTGCATTGACACATACAAAAACCCCGGCACCTGCTTCATGCAGGTGTCGGGGTCCTATTACCCTATAATGCGCTTGAATTTTTGGCGTAAGTGGCGTAAGTTTGGCGTAAATCCGCTTTTGCACATCCAAAAAATCAAGCAATTTCAAGGCTTTGCGGCGTCTCTTAGTACATGCCGCCCATGTCACCCATGCCGGGCGCGGCAGCAGGTGCGGGAGGCTCGGGCTTGTCGGCCACCAGAGACTCGGTGGTCAGCACCATGCCGGACACGCTGGCGGCGTTCTCCAGGGCGCTGCGGGTCACCTTGGCGGGATCCACGATGCCGCTGGCGATCATGTCGCAGTACACTTCCTTGTAGGCGTCGAAGCCGTAGCCGACCTTGCGGCTGCTGCGGACCTTCTCCAGCACCACGGAGCCGTCGATACCGGCGTTGGCCGCGATCTGACGGATGGGCTCCTCCAGAGCCTTGGCCACCATCTGCACGCCCACCTTCTCGTCGCCCTCGGTGCTCTTCAGCAGAGCGGTGACGGCGGGGATCACGTTGACGAAGATGGTGCCGCCGCCTGCCACGATGCCTTCCTCAACGGCGGCCTTGGTGGCGTTCAGGGCATCCTCGATGCGCAGCTTCTTCTCCTTCATCTCGGTCTCGGTGGCAGCACCGACCTTGATGACGGCCACGCCGCCGGCCAGCTTGGCCAGACGCTCCTGCAGCTTCTCCTTGTCGTACTCGCTGGAGGTGACGCCGATCTGAGCGCGGATCTGGGACACACGATCCTTGATGGCCTGCTGGTCGCCCATGCCGTCCACGATGATGGTGTTCTCCTTGGTGACCTTGATCTGACGGGCACGGCCCAGCATATCAATGGTGGTATCCTTCAGGGTCAGGCCCAGCTCCTCGCTGATGACCTGGCCGCCGGTCAGGATGGCGATATCCTGCAGCATCTCCTTGCGGCGGTCGCCGAAGCCGGGCGCCTTGACGCACACCACGTTCAGCACGCCCTTCAGGCGGTTCACCAGCAGGGTGGACAGGGCCTCGCCCTCCACGTCCTCGGCGATGATGAACAGCTTCTTGCCGCTCTGCAGCATCTGCTCCAGCAGGGGCAGGATGTCGGAGATGACGGAGATCTTCTTATCGGTGATCAGGATATAGGGATCGTCCACGATGGCTTCCATCTTCTCGGTATCGGTGACCATGTAGGGGGTGATATAGCCGCGGTCGAACATCATGCCCTCGACGACCTCGCTGTAGGTCTCGGCGGTCTTGGATTCCTCGATGGTGATGACGCCGTCAGCGGAGACCTTCTCCATGGCCTCGGCGATTAGCTTGCCGATGTTCTCGTCGCCGGAGGAGACAGCGCCCACGCGGGCGATGTCGTCAGTGCCGTTGACCTTCTGGCTCTGGGCCTTGATGGCGGCCACAGCGGCGTCCACGGCCTTGGCCATGCCCTTCTTCAT
>CAKTZN010000167.1 GCA_934635545.1 uncultured Oscillospiraceae bacterium
GGTGGCCAGCATGCCCATGTGGTCGGCGCGGGAGCGCTCGATATAGCCCTCGCCGTTCTTGACGCCGCGCCAGAAGTTGCCGCCGCCGATGACCACGCCGATCTCCACGCCCATGGCGGCGCACTCCTTGATCACGTCGGCCACCCGGCCCATCACCTGAAAGTCCAGGCCGAAGTGCTTGTCACCGGCCAGCGCCTCGCCGCTGATCTTCAGCAGCACCCGCTTATATTTCGGTTCGTCCATGTGTCACGCTCCTATTTTATTATTCAATCATACTCTGCTATTTTACCTTATTTCTCTCCGTTTGCATAGAGGGAAAATCAAAAAAATGCGGATTCTTTTGTTGCGGCGGTGGGGAAAAGCTGGTATACTGCCGGATAGAAAGGATGTGAGCGCCATGGAACTGCGCCATGTTTTGGGAAATACCTGGGTGGCGGAGGCCAACACGGCCCTGCTGCCGGTCTATCAGATAAACGACCGTGACATCGTCCTGATCGACACCGGCTATGCCAAGCTGGACCGGGCCGGGCTGACCGCCATGATCGAGGAGCACGGCTTCCGCCTGCTGGGCGTCATCTGCTCCCACGCCCACTTTGACCACAGCGGCAACGTCCGCTATTTACAGCAGCGCTATGGCGCCAAAGCCGCCGCCCACATCATCGAGGCGGGCATCTCCGTGAACCCCGACGCCTACCGGGCCAACTATGTGGCCCTCACCTACGGCAAGAGCCGGGAGTATCTGCTGGAGGAGTGCTTCACGGCGGACACCATCATCGGCCCGGAGGACGAGCATCTGGACTTCTGCGGTGTCCGGTTCGGCATTCTGCAGCTCCCGGGCCACAGCGCCGGTCATATCGGCGTGGTGACGCCGGATGGCGCGGCCTATGTGGGGGACTGCCTCATCGACCAGCAGCAGATCGACAGCGCCAAGCTGCCCACCAGCATGTTCATCGCCCGCGACCTGCAGAGCAAGGAATTCCTGCGCCGGACGGACTATCCCGCCTATATCATCGCCCACAAGGCGGTGGTGACGGACAAGGCGGCGCTGGACGCCCTGGTGGACAGTAACAGCGATTTCATCTACCGCAAGGCCGACGAGCTGCTGGCGGACCTGCGGGACGGCATGACCTTCCCCCAGTGGATCGCCGCCTTCTGCCAGCGGGAGAACATCCGCACCAAGAACGAGTTCAAGTTCTCCATCGTAGAGCGGAACTTCGCCAATTTTGTGGACTGGCTCACCGACGAGGGCCGCATCACCATCCAGCGGGAGTACTGCGCCAAGACCTACTACCACGGCGCGTAAGGCATCATAAACAGAGGAAGTCCCGGCCACCGGCCGGGACTTCCTTTCTTTACTCTATTTTTCGTCCTTGCGGCGCTCCAGCGCCTTCTGTCCCGCCTGATAGAGGTTCCCGGCGGTCTCCTTCAAGGTCTCCGCCGTCTCCTTCAGCGTCTCCGCCGTGCCCTTCAGACCCTCCTCCGCCGAGCGGAGGAACTCGTCCTTCACGTCGGACATCAGCCGCCGCATGACCTCGGACACGATGCCCTTCTGCTTCTCGTCGGCGGCCAGACGGCGCAGGAGATCCTTCTGCCTGACCTCCTCCAGCGAGCGCAGCTTGCCGCCCTGGGTGAACATGTCGAACAGCGCCGCCGAGAATTCCTCCCGCTCCTCGCGGGTCATGGAGGCGATCCACTGGCGCAGCACGTCGTCCGACGCCTTCCCCAGCTCCGAGCGCTCCTCCCGCCGGATGAATTGCCGTCCCTGCACGCCCCAGGTCAGGGGCTCATGCTGCATGACGGCGCGGCTGCTGCTGGCCACCACGGCATAGTCCTCCGTGTGCTCCAGCAGCACCCCCACGATGGAGGAGGCGGGGATATAGGTGTGCAGCTTCTCGGCAATGCGGCGGTACTCCGCCGTATCGGTCACGTCCTTGCGGAAGCCGGGGCCGTCGTTGTTATAGGCGTCCAGCAGCCGGGTGCGCTGGAGCGCCGGATCAATGTGCATGGCGGCGTAGGCCGCCAGATTGCCGCCCTTGGAATGGCCGCCGATCCGCAGCGGCCTGCCGGGACAGTGCCGCGCCATATCCTCCACATAGGCCACCGCCCCCAACTGGGCGGGCACCGCGTCCATAAAGCTGAGGTTCAGGTTCTCCTTCCACCCCACCAGCGACCGGTCGGTGCCCATAAAGGCGCAGAACAGCGTGCCGTCGGGCACCAGGAAGGACACCGCGTCAAGCTGCATCTCCTTCTCCTCGTCCCGCACTGCCTCATAGCCCAGCATCCGTACGCCGCCGAACCGCCGCGAATCCGCCGCCAGGCGCATCAGGGGGATGTAGTCGTTGGGGGACAGGCCCTGCTGCTCGTCCTCCGCCGTCATGCGGGAGACCACGTCCCCCAGCGGCAGGGCCTTCTCC
This sequence comes from uncultured Oscillospiraceae bacterium, assembly GCA_934635545.1. GTDB lineage: Bacteria > Bacillota > Clostridia > Oscillospirales > Oscillospiraceae > Vescimonas. The sequence goes on from CAKTZN010000167.1 coordinate 2,415, forward strand.
GGCTCACGGGCCGTCAGCTCCGGAAAGCGCCGGAAGTTCAGATAGGCGATGATGCACAGGATCAGGTTGTCCACCTCGTTGAAGGCGTCCTGGGCGAAGGTCAGATCCCCCCGCCAGCGCAGATAGTCGAACACCGTGGTCTCCACGGTCTTTTCATTCTTGTCCATGGCGTTCTCCTTTGTGAATAGATCGATCGTGGGCGGCCCGGCAGCCGGTAAGCCCGGTGCCGCGGCTCACTCCTTGATGGTATAGCCCCGGTCGGCCAGATACTGATAGAGCTGGTGGATGTGCTGGTGGTTGCGGGTCTCCACCACCATGCGGACGCGGCAGGAGCCCACGCCCACCTTCATGCTGCTGCGCTCGTGATATACCTCCAGCACGTTGACGCCCTCGTGGGACAGCGCCGCCAGATAGGTGGCCAGTGCGTTGGGCTGGTCGGGCAGCACGGTGGAGAAGCTGGCGATGCGCCCCTCGGCGGTCAGGCCGTGCTTGATGATCCGCTCCAGCATGGTCACGTCCACATTGCCGCCGGACAGCAGGGCGCACACGGTCTTGCCCTTCAAGTCCAGCTTGCCGGACATGACCGCCGCCACGCTGACAGCGCCCGCGCCCTCGGTGATCAGCTTCTGCTTCTCCAGAATGGTCAGGATGGCCGCGGCGATCTCGCTCTCGCTGACGGTGATGACCCTGTCCACATACTGGCGGCACATGTCAAAGGTCAGGGTACCGGCGGTCTTCACCTGGATGCCGTCTGCCATGGTGCCCACCTGGGGCAGGGTGATGATCTTGTCCTGCCGCAGCGCCTCATACATGCTGGCCGCGCCCTCGGCCTGTACGCCGATGACCTGGCAGGAGGGCTTCAGCTCCTTCACGGCCTTGGCCACGCCGGAGATCAGTCCGCCGCCGCCGATGGCCGTGAGGATCACGTCCACATCGGGAAGCTGCTGCAGGATCTCCAGGCCGATGGTGCCCTGACCGGCCATGATGCTGTAATCGTCAAAGGGGTGGATAAAGGTATAGCCCTTCTCGTCCCGCAGGCGGATGGCCTCGGCATAGGCGTCGTCGTACACGCCGGGCACCAGCACCACCTCCGCGCCGTAGCTGCGGGTGGCCTCGATCTTGGACAGGGGCGCGCCCTGGGGGATGCAGATGACGGCGTGGATGCCCATGTCGCGGGCAGCAAAGGCCACGCCCTGGGCATGGTTGCCGGCGGAACAGGCGATCACGCCCCGACGCTTCTCCTCCTCGGTCAGCGTGGCGATCTTGTAGTACGCGCCCCGCAGCTTGAAAGCGCCGGTCTTTTGCAGACAGTCCGCTTTCAGATACAGACGGCAGTTCTGGGTGATACCTGTGCTGGGGATCACCGGCGTCTTGTTGATCACGCCGGACAGTACGCGCTGGGCGTCGCGGAGCATTTCCATGGTCAGCATAGTGGTTCCTCCTTCACATTTGTTCGTGCAGTGCGGACAATATGAGTTTTTCTGTCTTTCTATAGTAGCACATCCGGCAGGTGAATGCAATCGCTTTTTTGGAAAAAAGGGTGCGTTTCTCCCGAAAAAAGTGTCAGGCGTATCGACGGAGCAGGGGAGAATTTGACAAACGAGGGAGAAACGTCTATAATATACTCTGGTTCTTTATTTTTACCTGTTAAGAGAATGCGATCCGAAAGAAAAGGAGTTACATACACATATGGAGCAATACAAGCGCCGCCGCGGTGACCGGCGGGACGGGCGGCTTCTGCGGGAGCTGGATTCCCTGCATTTCATCACCGGCATCATCTATCCCAACCGCTGCGACAACGAGGCCTATATTTCCGAGCGGATCGATCTGACCGCCATCAACGCTTATCTGGCCGAGAAGAACAAAACAGAGACGGACTTTCCCTACACCATGTTCCACCTTGTGGTGGCCGCCCTGCTCAAGACCATCACCCTGCGGCCCAAGCTGAACCGCTTCAT
>CAKTZN010000168.1 GCA_934635545.1 uncultured Oscillospiraceae bacterium
GGGGACGCACACCACCACGTCGCACCACTTGGCCTTGGGCATGATGGCTTTCAATTCTTCGGCGAACTTCTTGGTCTCGCTGGCGGTCATGTTCATTTTCCAGTTGCCGGCGATAATGGTCTTACGATATCTGCGATTCATGTTTTTCTAAGCTCCTCTAATCTATTTCAAATGATCATGAAAATCAAATTGCTTGGCCGCCTGGGGCGGCGTCACCAGTCCGCAGACTGGTGAGGGGGAATCTAAAGGGGGGATGAAATCCCCTCTTTAAGGAAGTTTACTTATCCAGCAGGCAGGCCACGCCGGGCAGCTCCAGACCCTCCAGGAATTCCAGAGAAGCGCCGCCGCCGGTGGAAATGTGGGTGATCTTGTCGGCAAAGCCCATCTGCTCCACGGCTGCCGCGCTGTCGCCGCCGCCCACGATGGTGACGGCGCCGCTGTCGGCCAGGGCCTGGGCCATGGCGCGGGTGCCGGCGGCAAAGTTCTCGAACTCAAACACGCCCATGGGGCCGTTCCACACCACGGTGCCCGCGCCCTTCACGGCGTCGCAGAAGGTCTTGGTGGTGTCGGGGCCGATGTCCATGCCCTCGTAGTCGGCGGGAATGGCCATGGTGCTGACCACCTGGCGGTTGGCATCATTGGAGAAGTTATCGGCGGCCACGGTATCGGTGGGCAGCAGCAGCTTCACGCCGTTCTTCTTGGCCTTTTCGATCATTTCCAGGGCGTAGTCCAGCTTGTCGTTCTCACACAGGCTCTTGCCGATCTCGCCGCCCTGCGCCTTGGCGAAGGTGTAGGCCATGCCGCCGCCGATGATGATGGTGTCGGCCTTTTCCAGCAGGTTGTTGATGACGCCGATCTTATCGCTGACCTTGGCGCCGCCCAGCACCGCCACGAAGGGGCGCTTGGGGTCGTTCAGGGCCTTGCCCATGACCTCCAGCTCCTTGGCCACCAGCAGGCCGGACACGGCGGGCAGGAAGGCCGCCACACCGGCGGTGGAGGCGTGGGCCCGGTGCACGGTGCCGAAGGCGTCGGACACATACAGCTCTGCCATGGAGGCCAGCTCCTTGGCAAAGCCGGGGTCGTTCTTCTCCTCGCGGATGTCGAAGCGCAGGTTCTCCAGCAGCATGATCTCGCCGCCCTTCAGGGCAGCGGCCTTGGCCTTGGCGTCCTCGCCCACGATGTCCTTGGCGAAGATGACCTCCTGGCCCAGCAGCTCACTGAGGCGCTTTGCCACGGGGGCGAGGCTCAGCTTTTCCTTCCACTCGCCCTTGGGCTTGCCCAGATGGGAGCAGGCGATGACCGCCGCGCCCTTGTCCAGCAGATACCGGATGGTGGGCAGGGCCGCCACGATGCGCTTGTCGCTGGTGATCTCGCCGGTGGTCTTGTCCTGGGGGACATTGAAGTCGCAGCGCAGCAGGATCTTCTTGCCCGCTACATCCACGTCCATGATCGTTTTCTTGTTGTAATTCATATTCGCGTCTCCTTTACAGAGTGTTGTTGTCATATTGTTCCGCCATCTCGCCCGCGCCGGCCAGACCGGGGAAGCCGTTCTGCCGCAGGGCCTCGTAGGTGAGGATGGCCACGGAGTTGCTGAGGTTCAGGCTGCGGGCGTCCGACCGCATGGGCAGCCGGATGCACCGGTCATAGTGGGCCATGCGGAAGTCCTCCGGAAGGCCAGCCGTCTCCTTGCCGAAGAACAGCCAGCAGTCGGAAGAGAACCGGGCCCCGGTGTAGTCCCGTGGAGCCTTGGTGGTGGCCAGCCACAGGTCGGCCAGCGCCTCGGGATGCTGGCGGAAGAGATCCTCCAGACCGTCGTAGTCCCGCACCTCCACCAGGTGCCAGTAGTCCAGCCCGGCCCGCTTGACGGCCCGGTCGGAGATATCAAAGCCCAGAGGGCGGACAAGATGCAGACGGCTGCCGGTGGCGGCGCAGGTGCGGGCGATGTTGCCGCAGTTCTGCGGGATCTCCGGCTCCACCAGCACGATGTTCAGCATGACTTCTCCACCCCTTTATCAAAAAACCTTGCCTAGTATAAAACAATTCCTCTGGAAATTCAACATCAAAATTATTAAAAAAGGTGATTTTCTCATTAAAATATTGGTTTTAATCGCCGGTTTTTTCACAAAACCGTCCTTTCTGCCTTTTTCCACATTTTTCGCGGCGGCGCGGACGAAAAGTTGTTGGAAATTCTCTGCGAAAACACTGGATTTTCCCGCAGGATATGTTATACTATCCATAAGAAGAAATGTTACCATCTCTTTTCAGGGGGTGTTTTCCAATGGATCACAATCTGGCGATCATTGATCTTCGCGCCGGCGGTGCCGGCGCCGATACCGCTATGAGACCGCTGATGCTGCAAGCAATACTCTTTTGCCCCGTTATCCGGTGGGTGTGTCAGGAGTTATTGCCCTGCGGCGTCGGGCGGTTTTTTGTTGTCTGTGACGAAAAGTGGCGGGAGGAGGCCGCCGATGCCTTACGGGGTATCGACGGTGTGACCTTCTATGACACAGCAGAGGAAGCGCTCTCCGCCGCCGAGGGCGATGTGACCGTCGTTCCCGGCGCGGTGGTGCCCGTGTGGGGCGAGGGGAACCGCGCCGTCTATACCGCCGACGCCGCGCTGCTGCGCGCCCGTTTGACGGAGGGCCTGGCGCTGGGCGACTGTCCGGCGGAGGCCGAGGGCGTCCGCCGGTGGTGGCAGAGTCCCAGCATCGCGCCGTCCTTCCTGCCGGTGGCTGACGCCGCCCAGATGCAGGCGGCCATGCCCGCCGCCCGTGAGCTGCTGATGCGGCGAATGGCCATGAACGGCGTCACCGTCATCGACCCCAATAATACCTATGTGGATCCCCGCTGCGCCGTGGCGCCGGGCGTGACGCTGCTGCCGGGGACGATCCTGCGGGGGCATACCGTCATCGGCAAGGGCTGCGAGATCGGCCCCAATGCCATGATCCGTGACTGCGTGGTGGGCGAGGATACCACCGTCAACGCCAGCCAGCTCAACGAGAGTACCATCGGCAGCCATACCACCGTGGGCCCCTTTGCCTATGTGCGGCCCGGCTGCGCCGTGGGTGACCACTGCCGCATCGGCGACTTCGTGGAGCTGAAGAATTCCCGGCTGGACGAGGGCACCAAGGTCAGCCACCTCACCTATGTGGGCGACAGTGACATCGGCAAGCGGGTCAATTTCGGCTGCGGCACCGTCACCACCAACTACAACGGCCTGAAGAAATTCCGCTGCACCGTGGGGGACGACGTGTTCCTGGGCTGCAACACCAACCTGATCGCTCCCGTCACCATCGGGGACGGGGCGTACACCGCCGCGGGCTCCACCATCGACAAGGATGTGCCCGCCGGGGCGCTGGCCGTGGCCCGGGCGCGGCAGGAGAACAAGCCCGGCTGGGCTGCCCGGTTCTTCAAGAATAAAAAGAAGTAAAAATTTACATAAAAAATAACAAAAGAGGAGGATGTTTTACCATGATTTCTCACGGCAAGGACATCAAGATTTTCACCGGCAACGCCAACCCCGCTCTGGCACAGGAGATCTGCAAGATCATCGGCACCAAGCTGGGCGAGGCAGAGGTCAAGAGCTTCGCTGACGGCGAGGCCAGCGTCTCCCTGTACGAGACCGTCCGCGGCAGCGATGTGTTCCTGATCAACTCCACCTGCAAGCCTGTCAACGACAGCCTGATGGAGCTGCTGATCATGATCGACGCCTGCAAGCGCGCCAGTGCCGGCCGCGTCACCGCGGTGATCCCCTACTTCGGCTATGCCCGTCAGGATCGCAAGGCCAAGAGCCGCGACCCCATCTCCGCCAAGCTGGTGGCCAACATGCTGACCGCCGCCGGCGCCGACCGGGTGCTGACCATGGACCTGCACGCCAGCCAGATCCAGGGCTTCTTCGATATCCCCGTGGATAACCTGCTGGGCAACCCCGTGTTCGTGGACTACTACGCCAAGAAGTTCGGCGAGAAGTGCGAGAACATGGTGGTGGTGTCCCCCGACGTGGGCAGCGTGGCCCGCGCCCGCACCTTTGCCCAGAAGCTGCACATGAACCTGGCCATCGTGGACAAGCGCCGCCAGAAGGCCAACCAGTGCGAGGTCATGAACGTCATCGGCGACGTGGAAGACAAGGACTGCATCCTGTTCGACGACATGGTGGATACCGCCGGCAGCATCTGCAACGCCGCCAAGGCCATCGTGGAGGTGGGCGGCGCCAACAGCGTGTACGCCTGCGCCAGCCACGGCGTGCTGTCCGGTCCCGCACTGGAGCGCATCAACAACAGCGTCATCAAGGAGATGGCCCTGCTGAACACCATTCCCGAGGAGATGGGCAAGGGCTGCGACAAGATCAAGTA
>CAKTZN010000169.1 GCA_934635545.1 uncultured Oscillospiraceae bacterium
GAAAGGAGCGGAGCACCATGCCGAAACGGTCATTGGAGACCCTGTCGGAGCCCATGTTCTATGTGCTGATGGCCCTGCGCCGCCGGACGCTGTGCGGCGTGGAGATCGTCCAGTGGATCAGTGAGACCACCGGCGGGCGCATGAGCCTGGGGCCGGGGACGCTGTACACCATTCTCTCCAAGCTGACGGAGGAGAAGATGATCCGGGAGGTCAGCGTGGAGGGCCGCAAGCGCACCTATGAGTTGACCGACGCGGGGAAAAAGCTGTATGACGCCGAATGTACCCGTCTGCGCCGCTGCATCCGCGACGCGGACAGAGAGGAGGAAAACGCATGATCAGGATCCTTCCCTACTATGTGTATCAGGTGGACGCTATCGAAAGCTGGCTGGACGATCAGGCGAAAAAGGGCCTGTTCCTGACAGATGTCCGATCCCGCCTGACCATGAACTTTGAAAAGGGTGACCCCCGTCCGGTGCGCTACCGCATCGATGTGAAGCAGAATCCCGGCACCTACGGCCAGAAGGAGCGCATTGCCGATTACAGGGAATTCGGCTGGGAATATGTCTGCGAGCTGGCCGGTGATCTGGACATCTACCGCTGTGACGATCCCGACGCGCCGGAGCTGAATACCGATGAGGATATGCTCCACGAGGTGCTGGACAAAAAGCTGAAAAGCCAAATCATATGGAGTATTGTACTCCTGTGCGTGATTCCCGTATGGCTCTACTATATGCTTTTCCGCTATTTGGGGGGCTATACCGGCATATATGAGCAGTTGATCAGCGGAGTCGCCTGGATATTTGCTCCCGCGGGCGCACTTGTACTGTTCTGGACGATCACCGCCGTCACCTGCATCGTCAGCGCTGTGACCACCAGGCGGCGGATGCTTCTGAAGCGTGTACAGCGCGCCCCCGCCGAGCTGCGGCGGGGAAAGCTCCTGCAACTGCTGTCCATCTTCCTGCCGCTGGCCGCACTGGTACTGTGTCTCATTTTGCGCGCGGCAATCGCAGACCCCGGCCATGGCGTCCCTATGGATGAATTTCCGATACCCACGGCGGCACAGGTGTTTTCCGATACCGACGAGCCCGATCACTCCTGGGCGGTGGAATTCTCCGAATTGCTGTGCGACCATAGCTACCTGCGGCAAAAGGGGCCCTATATCATTGATCCCGAAACAGGCTCTTCCTACAGCAGTTGGTACTATGACGCGGATGTGTACCACATCGCGTGGCAATGGGTGGCCGACGGCTATGCGAAGGAGCATATACGGGTCTACGAGCTACGGGAGATCACCGTTCCCGGCTGGACGCACGCCTGGTACAGCGCGGACAATGCCATGTGGGGCGGCCAGACGCTGCTGCTGCAAAACGGCAAGGAGGTATGGGAGATCGGCTGTGACCGGGAGGAAAGTCTGCTGGACGCGTTGGACGTATTCGCACGATGAGCGAGGAAAGGAGAACGCTTATGCTGAAGAAAACGCTTCCCTACTATGTGTATCAGATCGACGCTATCGAAAGCTGGCTGGACGAACAGGCGCGCAGCGGGCTTTTCCTACAGGGGTTCCGCCTGGGCAGAATGCGTTTCCGGCAGGATACGCCGAGGCCCATGCGCTACCGCATCGACGTAAAGCGCAACCGGGGCTATGCCGGAGAGAAGGAGCGTATCGCCGCCTATGCCGAGATGGGCTGGGAATACGTCTGTGACCTGACGCCCCAGTTGGACATTTATTGCTGCGCCGATCCCGACGCACCGGAGCTGAACACCGATGAAGAGACGCTCCACGAGGTGCTGGATAAGAAGCTGACTACTGAGCACCGTTTGGGACTTTTTGGCGTACTCTGTATTCCGATGTGGCTGTACCAGATGATATTCCGGGATCTTATTCATGAAATCGGCGCCACAGGGTTTTATGATTTTCTCACCAGTTCCTATCTGCTGCTGTATCCCGGCATCTTTTTGCTGGCGCTGTACTGGCTGAGCGTCTTTTACCGCGGTATGTGGGATGCGGCGGACACCAAAAAGCGGCTGCTGCTGACGCGGGACTATCACTGCATCGGACGGGAGCGGCGGCGGATGCATACCCATTATGCAATGCTTACCATGCTGGGCGTGTGTCTGCTGATCTGTGCGATCCTCTGGATCGGTCTCAAGCGGAGCGAGAAAAACTACCCCGTCACGGATTCTCCCCTGCCCACTGTGACGCAGGTGTTTCCCGGTCACGAGGAGGCCCAGCTTCTGGGCATAGACCCGGTGCAGCGGGATGAATGGGTGTCCTACGGTTACGCGCCGCTGATGCGCAGCACGATGGTGCGTCAGTGGGGCGGCGAGGATATGCTGGATCCCTCCGAAGGGTTTCATGAACATACCTGGTATTACAACGCCGACCAGTATGACATCGCGTGGGAATGGGTGGCCGACGGCTATGTAAAGGAGAAAACGGCGGATATGACACCCATCACCGTTCCCGGCTGGGAGCACGCCTGGTTCCGGAGCTGGACAAACAACAGCGGGACACCCAGCCAGTTGCTGATCCTGCAGGATGGCAGGACTGTATGGCGGATCGGCTATGGCAACGACACCGTGTACGACCTGGCCGACGCACTGGACAAATTCGCCCGATGAGGTCAGAAAGGAGCGAGTGATATGAGCAACAGAAGGTACGGCACCGCCAAGGAGCTGCCCTATATTTGGTACGAGATCGACGCGGTGGAGTCCTGGCTGGATGAGCAGGCCCAGCAGGGACTGCGGCTGACGGACATTCAGGGAAAGCTCTGCGTCTTTCAGCCCAGCGACGAGCCGCCTGCCCGCTGCCGGGTGCATGTGAAGCCCCACAACGGCTACTATACCCAGCAGGAGGAGTACAAGGAGACCATGCGGGAGCTGGGCTGGGAATATGTGGGGCGGATCAACTACCGGGCCGACGTCTATCGGGCCACGCGGCCCGACGCGGTGGAGATCAACACCGATGAGGACGCCCTGCGCAGCCTGCTGCGCTCCAACATGTGGTTCGACGGCATCGCGGCGGCGGCATTGATCGCCCTGACGGTTTACAGCCTGTGGAAGAAATTCGCCGTTACGAAGGCTTACAGTGGGTTTTATGATCTGCTGCTGAATGATATCTTTGTCGAATACCTCATTCCGGAGGTACTGCTGGCGCTGATTCTGGTGCTGCTGGCCGCCGCTTTTCTCGTCCGTCTGGTGCGGCAGCGGAAGCGCTGTCTCCTGGGCCGGGACTGCCGGTTTGACGGCGTGCTGCGAAAGCGGAAGCGGTTCTACTTCGTGCTGCTGGGGCTGCTGATCCTCATGTTCGCCTTTCCCATGCTGCCCACGATATTCGGCGTCCCCGAATCCACCGACAGCACCTCCTTCGATACCTGTCCCGTGGTGCTGCTACAGTCCCTCTCACCGGAGGAGGCGGAGCAGATCGTGGTGGAGGACTACGACATCCCCGTCCGCAGCAATCACTACCTTCTGGCGGACGACACCTCCTACCGGCAGAGCGGCCCCACCGTGTGGCTGGAGGGCACAGGCTGGGGGTATACGCCGCTCTACTATACCGTGAAGGTCACAGACGTTCACCGAGAGGATTTGGCAGAGAAATACTATGCGGAAATACGCGCCTCCCACGACGACTGGCAGGAGGTACAGATCAACGGCTGGGATCAGGCGGTGTACCGGCGGCATACCAATACGCTCCGGGAGGAGTGGCACAACGACAGCGACAAGATCCCGGCGGATATCACCCTGCACCATCAGAACCTGATGATGCGGCTGGGCAATCGTGTGGTCGTGGTAAGCTATACCGGCGAGGCCGATATGTACCCCCGGCTGAACACCCTGTACGGACGGCGGACGCCCTCTCCCGCCGCTGAATAAACGACATAAGAAAACAGGCGCATGGGATTTCCCATGTGCCTGCTTTTTTGCCGGGCAACTGAAAAACCGCCCACAGATGTGAGCGGTTTCTCTTTGGATCGAATAGCTTACAGCTTCTCGCGGATCTTGGCGGCCTTGCCGACGCGGTCACGCAGGTAGTACAGCTTGGCGCGGCGCACGAAACCGTGACGCACGGTCTCGATGGTCTGGATGGAGGGAGAATGTACGGGGAACACCTTCTCCACGCCCACACCGTAGGAGATACGGCGGACGGTGATGGTCTCCTCGATGCCGCCATGCTTCTTAGCAATAACGGTACCCTCGAAAACCTGGATACGCTCGCGGGAGCCTTCCTTGACCTTCACATGCACGCGGACGGTATCGCCCACCTGCACCTGAGGCACTTCCTTCAGCTGCTTTTCGTTCAATGCTTTGATGAGATCCATGGATTTTTCCTCCTGTATTTATAGGTGTTC
>CAKTZN010000170.1 GCA_934635545.1 uncultured Oscillospiraceae bacterium
GTCTTGTTCACGTTGGCCATGTCGCAGTTCATGGCCCGGTTGGCGCCGTTGCGGATCTCCTTGTCCACCTTGGCGGTCATGATCTCGGTGGCGGCCACCGGCGCGCCCAGGGTGGTCAGCAGATCCTCGATATGCTCGGACTGCTTGAAGTAGATGACGGCGCTGCCGCCCCGCATGACGCTGCGGGGCAGAAAGCTCATCTCCTGCAGAAGGGCCGACACCTCGCGGCTGGCCTGGATGTGGGAGGTGGACAGCTCCAGGTGATAGCGCTTTTCCGGATCGGTGACGCTGCCGCCCGCCAGGAATGCGCCCCGCAGAAAGGCCGTGCGGCAGCAGTCGTCCTCCAGCAGGGCGAAATTCACATGCAGCACCAGCGACTGGCGGGGGTCGTAGCCCAGGGTGTCCAGCACCCGCCGCAGCTTGTCCGGGTCTGTGATCTGGAAGATCAGCTTGCTGCCCGGGGCCTCGTCCGAGGGCTGGCGGTCGAATTTCACGCCGAAGGCACGGTGGAACAGCCGGGGCAGCCGCGCGGCAAACTCCGGATTCTCGGTGATGATGCGCACCTCCTGCATGGTGAAGGTGTTGCAGTACAGCAGCACGCCGTAGCACTCGGCCCGGGCGCAGCACAGCCGCTGCACCGCCGTGCGGCACAGCTCGGCCTTGGCCTTATAGGAAAACGATTGCATGGAAAACCTCCTCACCGGGTGGGGCTCTTCTGTGTATACGTCTCGTAAATGGTCATCAGCTCATGGGCCAGGTGGCCGGGGTTATGGCGTACCAGGCCGTTCTCCAGCGCGGCGATGGGCCGGTCGATCAGCTCCACGCCCAGGGCGTGGCACCGCTCCACATCGTGGCGGATGGGCTCCGCCCCCTCCTGGGCGTACCGCAGGGCGATACACTCCGGAATGGGGGTGGAGTTGGTCAGGCACAGCCGGAACAGGCCCGGATAGCTGTGGTGGAACAGGGCCTGGATATGGTCGGCCACGGTATAGCCCTCCGTCTCGCCCTCCTGGGTCATGACGTTGCAGACGTAGAGCTTTAATGCTTTACTGTCCCGGATGGCGTCGGCGATGCCGTCCACCAGCAGGTTGGGGATGATGCTGGTATAGAGGCTGCCCGGCGCCAGCACGATCATGTCGGCGCTGTGTATGGCCTCCACCGCCGCGTCCAGCGCCCTGGGATGCTCCGGCAGCAGCCGGACGGAGCGGATGCGGCAGTCCTGCTCCTTCTTGCAGTAGAAGATGTGGGACTCGCCCAGCACGGTGGCCCCGTTTTCGAAGGTGGCCTCCAACTGGACGTTCTCGTTGGTCACCGGCAGCACCCGGCCTGTGATGGCCAGCACCTTGCTGAGGCCGGACACCGCCTGGTCAAAGCTGGGCATGATGTCGTTCAGCGCCGCCAGCAGCAGGTTGCCCAGGCTCTGGCCCGCCAGGGAGCCGTCGGTGAACCGATAGGCCATGAGCTGGGCCATCAGCGGCTCACAGTTGGCCAGGGACTGCAGGCAGCTCCGGATATCGCCGGGGGCGGCCATGCCCAGGTCGTGCCGCAGCATGCCGGTGCTGCCGCCGTCATCCGCCACCGTGACGATGGCGGTGATGTTGCGGGTATAGAGCTTCAGACCCCGCAGCAGCGTGCTCAGGCCCGTGCCGCCGCCGATGCCCACGATCTTCGGGCCCTGCTCCGGCGGGATATGATACAGGTTATGGGACATGACAAGGTCACTTCTTTCCAATGCTCAGCGGGAGATGTCCCGGTGGCTCTCGGTCACCGCGAAGCCCGCGGCGGACAGGGACTGGGCCAGGGCATGGGCCACCGCCACGCTGCGGTGGTGGCCGCCGGTGCAGCCCACGGAGATCACCAGCACCGTCTTGCCCTCGGCGTTGTACTGGGGCAGCAGAAACAGCAGCAGCTTCTCCAACTGGGCCATGAACTCCCCCGTCTGGGGGAAGGAGAACACATAGTCCCGCACCGCCGCGTCCAGGCCGGTGCCCTTTTTCAGCTCCGGCACATAGTAGGGGTTGGGCAGGAAGCGCACGTCGAACACCAGGTCGGATTCCAGCGGCAGGCCGTGCTTGAAGCCGAAGCTCATCACGTCCACATGCAGGCCCTGGCGGTCGCGCTCCCGGCCGAAGAGGTTCAGAAGCTCACTGCGGAGCTTCCCCACCGAGAAGGCGGAGGTGTCCAGCACGATGTCCGCGTGATCCCGCACCGGCTGGAGCATCTGCCGCTCCAGCATCACCGCCTGCTCGATGCTCCGGCCCTCTGCCGACAGGGGGTGGGCCCGGCGGGTCTCCTTATAGCGGTTGATGATGGCGGCAGTGTCCGCGTCCAGGAACAGCAGGCGGCAGGTCACGTCCGTGCGCTTCAGCCGCTCCAGTGTGGCGATCAGCAGGTCAAAGGGCTCACCCGCCCGCACGTCGTACACCAGCGCCACCCGGTCATAGTGACCCCGTGACGCGGCGCAGAAGTCGGCGAATTTCACCATCATCTCCGCCGGAAGGTTATCCACGATATAGTAGCCGATATCCTCCAGAATGGAGGCGGCGCGGCTCTTGCCGCTGCCGCTCATACCGGTAATGATCAGAATTTCCATAGGTTCTCCCTTGCGTTACTTTACGATGCGCACTTCCGGCTCCAGCGTCACGCCGGAGTTTTCCTTCACCCGGCGCTGCACCTCCGCCATCAGCGCCAGCACGTCGGCGCAGGTGGCGCCGCCCACGTTGATGACGAAGCCCGCATGCTTTTCCGATACCTGCGCGCCGCCTATGGTCAGGCCCTTGCAGCCCGCCTCCTCGATCAGGCGGCCCGCAAAGTGGCCCTCCGGCCTTTTGAAGGTGCTGCCCGCGCTGGGGTATTCCAGTGGCTGGGACGCCTTGCGCCGGGCCATCAGCTCATCCATGCGGCCGCGGATGGCGGCGCTGTCATCCGGCTGCAGGGCGAATACGGCGGACAGCACCACCGCGTCGGGGTGCTCCATCAGCAGGCTGTGGCGGTAGCCGAAGGCCATATCGCCGCAGGGAAGGGCCTTCACGCCCTCGTCGGGGAACAGCACGGTGACGCTTTCGATGACCTGTGCCAGCTCACCGCCGTAGGCGCCCGCGTTCATGCACACGCCGCCGCCCACGCTGCCGGGGATGCCGTGGGCGAATTCCAGGCCCGCCAGTCCCTGCTGGCAGGCATAATTGGCCACCCGGGCCAGAGACGCACCGGCCTCCGCCCTGACGCGGCCATCCTCCAGCAGCCGGACCTCCGCCATGTCGCGGGTGTTGACCACCAGACGGTCGATCCCCTCGTCGGGGAACAGCAGATTGGTGCCGTTGCCCAGCACGAAGGGCCGCGCGCCGCACCCGGCGGCAAAGCTCAGCAGCAGCACCGCCTGCTCGGCGTTCCGGGGGAAGGCCATCCGCCGGGCCGGGCCGCCGATGCGGAAGGAGGTGTATTTCGACAGCGGCTCCTCCGCCGACACGGGAAGGTCCGGCAGATAGTCCCGCAGTTTTTCGTCCAAAAGCTCATACCAACGCATACAGCGCCTCCTTATGATGGATGTTTCAGATGACCCGCTTCTTCTTGCCCAGCAGCGCCGCGCCGATGATCCCGGCGTCGTTGCCCAGTTGGGCCTTGACGATATGGGTCATCTTGTCGTAGTTGCAGGGCAGGCTGTGGGCCGCCACCTGGCGGCGCAGGGGCAGCAGAAGCTGCTCGTCGGATTCGTTGCTGACGCCGCCGCCAATGGCCAGGGTATCCGGCTGGAAGATGTTGATGATGTTCACGATACCGGCGGTGAGATAGCGGATGTACCGGTCGCAGACCGCCTGGCCCACCGGGCAGCCCCGGCGCGCGGCGATGAAGGCCGACTGGCCGGACACATGGCCGTCATTCTCGGCGATGACCTGGGCCAGGATGCTGTCGGGGTTCTCCTGCCACGCTCTGGTGGTCTGGCGCTTCAGGGCGCTGGCGGAGGCGTACCGCTCCCAGCAGCCGCGGCGGCCGCAGGGACACGCCTCGCCGTCCATCTCGATGGACATGTGGCCCACCTCGCCCGCCATGCCGTTGGAGCCGTGGAAGATCTTGCCGTTGTGGACGATGCCGCCGCCCACGCCGGTGCCCAGGGTGACGGTGATGAAGCGCTTGCTGCCCCGGCCGCCGCCCACATAGTATTCCGCCAGCGCCGCGCAGTTGGCGTCATTTTCTATGTACAGCGGCAGGTCGCTGAGCTGGTGGAACAGCCGCCGCAGCGGCACGTTCCGCAGGGGCAGATTGCAGGTATACAGGATGGAGCCGCCCCGGATCTCCACCGCGCCGGGACAGCCCACGCC
>CAKTZN010000171.1 GCA_934635545.1 uncultured Oscillospiraceae bacterium
AAGGCCGCGGATGGGGCTGGAGCAGCGGCCGCCCCACACGGGGGTGCCCACGATCACCAGCTTATAGTCCTCGATATTCCGCTCCGTGGTAAAGGGCTTCAGCGGCGCGGTGGTGCGGCGCATGGCGTCCATTCCCGCGTGCAGCCGTCCCCGCCAGCCGTTGCGGTCGGCGCCGTCGTCAATGGCCACGATCTCCGCGCCCACCGCGTCGGCGATCTCCTTCATGGCGCGGCGGGTGTTGCCGCTGAATGAGTAATAGATACACAGTACGTCGCTCATAGTCAAGATTCCTCCAATGCCAGGGACAGCTCCTCCCAGCGGGCCATTTCCTGCTCCAGCCGGGCCTCGGTCTCCTGCTTCTGCGTGAATAGTTCGTTCAGCCTGCCCGCGTCGCAGGCGTTGGCGGCCATGGCCTCGTCCAGCGCCGCCAGCTCCTTTTCCAGCCGGGCGATGCCGCTCTCGCAAATGGTGAGCTGCCGCCGGGCCGCCTGCTGGCTGCGGTTGCCCCTGGGCTGACGGGTGTCGCCCTTCTTCGCCGGGGCTGCCGGTTCCGGCTTCGGCTCCGCCGCCTTCATGGCGCGGTACTGGGCAAAGCCCATGGGATAGTCGGTGATGGTGCCGTCCGCCAGCTCCCAGATGCGGGTGGCGAAGCGGTTGATGAAGTAGCGGTCGTGGCTGACGAACAGCAGCGTGCCGTCAAAGGCCTCCACCGCCTCCTCGATCCACTCCCGGCTGGCGATGTCCAGATGGTTGGTGGGCTCGTCCAGGATCAGGAAGTTGATCTCCTCGTCCATCAGCATGCACAGCCGCAGGCGGCTCAGCTCACCGCCGGACAGGACGCTGACGGATTTGAACACATCCTCCCCCTGGAACTGATAGGCCGCCAGCCGGTTCCGGGCGCTCTGGGGCGTGATGTTCTTCTTGGCGTACAGCATGGTGTCCACCAGATTCCGCTCCGGATGGTCGAAGTGGATGACCTGCTCCAGATACGCCCACTTTACCGACGGGCCCAGACGGATGGCGCCGCCGTCGCAGCTCTCACGCCCCGTCAGCATATTGAGGAGCGTGGTCTTGCCGGTGCCGTTCTCGCCGATGAGGGCGATGCGCTCACCGCCCTCCACCCGCAGGTATACGTCGGAGAACAGCGTCCTTTCGCCGAAGGACTTCGTCACGCCCCGGAACTGCAGCACCTCGTCGCCCTTGAACTCCCGGCTGGCGAACCGGGCATCCATCTTCTTGGCCTTGGTGGGCCGGGCGGTGGTGCGCATGCGCTCGATGCGCTTTTCCATGCTGAAGGCCCGCTTATGAAGGGCGTCGTTGCCCATAAAGGCCCACAGGTGCATCTGCTCGGCGGCCTTTTCCAGTTGCTGGATCTTGGCCTGCTCCTTCAGATACTGCTTCATCCGCTCCTGATAGCGGCGCTCCTTTTCCACGGCGTAGAAGCTGTAATTGCCGCTGTAAAACTCCGCTTTGCCGTCCAGCACCTCGATGACGCGGGACACGGTGCGATCCAGGAAGTACCGGTCATGGCTGATGGCCACCACCGTGCCGTGGAACTTGCGGAGATACTCCTCCAGCCATTCCGTGGCCTGCAGGTCCAGATGGTTGGTGGGCTCGTCCAGCAGCAGGATGTCCGTGTCCTCCAGGATCAGCCGCCCCAGGTTCACGCGGGTCTTTTCACCGCCGGAGAGCTGGTCAAAGAGCTTCTGGCGCATGTCGCCGTCGATGGACAGGCCGTTGGCCACCTTGTTCTTGGCGGTGGCGGTGTCGTAGCCGCCCAGGGCCTCGAAGCTGGCGGTCAGGTGATCGTACCGCCGCAGCATGGCGCTGTCGCTCTCGCCCTTTGCCATCCGGTCGGTCAGCTCATCCATCTCCGCCTTCAGGGCCTGCATCCGCTCGAAGGCGGAGTCCAGCACGTCCTCCACCGTGTATCCGGCGGGATAGACGGGGATCTGGGAGATGAGCCCCACCCGCCGCCCTGCGGCAATAACGATCTGGCCACTGTCCGGCTCCAGCTCGCCGGTCAGCAGGCGGAACAGCGTGGTCTTGCCCGCACCGTTCTTGCCCAGCAGGCCCACCCGCTCGCCAGTGTCCACCTGAAAGGTGATGCCGTCCAGTATTTTCTTTTCCAGGTCGAAGGACTTGACAACGTCCTTCACAGAAATGTCTACCATAAAAATTTACTCTGTCGATTCCAGATCCTTTACAATATCGGTGAAATGCATGGCGTGGGACGCCTTCACCAGCACCGCCGTTCCGGCGGTGAACGCCGCCCGGATGGCGCTCAGGGCATCGGCCACCGTGGGGAACCACAGGGCATCGGGATTGGCGTCCTGGATCGCCCTGGCCTTGGGTCCCACGGCCACCACGGTGTCCAGTCCCAGCGTGCGGGTCAGCTCTCCCATATCCCGGTGGGCCTGCTCCGTCAGGCCGCCCAGCTCACCCATGTCGCCCAGCACCGCCATGCGGCGGGGATGCTCCGTCTGGGCCAGGATGCGCAATGCCTCCGCCATGGCCTGGGGGTTGGCGTTATAACAGTCATCGATGATGATGCGGCTATTGCTGCAGCGCACCAGGTGCATCCGGCTGCCTACGGGACGGTAGGCGGCGATGCCGGACAGCAGCTCCGCCTTGGTCAGGCCCAGATGCTCGCCGATGGCGATGGCCATGGCGGCGGGATAGATCATGTACGCGCCGGGGGAGGGGATGGCTGCCTCGTACACATCCTGCTCTGTGGTGACAGTGCAGGTGACGCCCTCGATGCCGTGCTCGGCCACGTTGGTGACCCGGACGCCGCAGCGCTCATGCCGGCCGCACAGCACCGTCTTGAAGGGCAGCGCCAGACCGGACAGCAGCTCGTCGTCACCGTTCAGCACGGCCAGGCCGCCCGGCTGCAGATTCTCGAAGATCTCGCACTTGGCCTGCAGGATGCCCTGCCGGGTGCCGCCCAGGTTTTCGATATGGGCGTCGCCCACGTTGGTGATGACGGCCACGGTGGGCCGCACCATCTCGCCCAGATAGCGGATCTCGCCGAAGTGGTTCATGCCGGTCTCGATGACGGCGGCCTGATGCTCCGGGGCAAGGTTCAGCAGCGTCATGGGCGTGCCGATGGCGTTGTTGAAGTTGGCCTGGGTTTTCAGCGTGGAAAACCGCTGGCCCAGCACGGCGGCGATCATCTCCTTGGTGGTGGTCTTTCCGGCGCTGCCGGTGACCTGCACCATGGGGATAGCGAACTTCGCCCGATACCACGCCGCCAGGTTTTTCAGAGCTTCCAGCGTGTCGGGCACCTGAATGTAGAATTTATCTTGCAGCAGGGAGGCGGGCTTTCTGGCCGTCAGGCAGCCTGCCGCGCCGCGCTCCAGCGCCGTGTCCAGATAGTCGTGGCCGTCGAATCGTTCGCCCACCAGCGGGACGAACAGCGCCCGGTTGGGGATGCTGCGGCTGTCGGTGGAGACCTGGGTCACCACCGCGCCGCTCTCCTGCAGCAGCGTGCCGCCCACGGCGGCGCACAGCTCCTTTACGGTGCAGCCGGTCATCTGTATTCCGCCTTTCTGGCCTCGATGGAATCCAGTACGATCTTCTCGCACAGGTCGGCGTAGCTGAGACCCACCTGGGCCGCCTCCTGGGGTACCAGGCTGGTGGGGGTCATGCCCGGAAGGGTGTTGATCTCCAGACACCACGCCTTACCCTCATCGTCCAGCAGGAAGTCGCTGCGGGAGTAGACGTCCAGGCCCAGCCCTTGATGGAGCTTCAGGGCCATCTCGCCCACCTGGTGCCACTCCTCGTCAGAGATGGGGGCGGGGCAGAGCTCCTGTGCGCCGCCCTTCTGATACTTGCACACATAGTCGAAGTATTCGCCGTTGGGGATGATCTCCACGGCGGGCAGATAGGTGTCGCCCAGCACGGCGATCTGAATTTCACGGCCCTTGATCTTCTTCTCCACCACCACATGGCCGCCGTAGGGCAGCAGGTCGTAGAGGGCCTTCTCCAGCTCCTCCCGGGTGTCGGGCAGGGCCATGCCGATGGAGCTGCCGCCGTTGACCATCTTCACCGCGCAGGGCACCATCAGCTCCTGGGTCAGGCGGGGAATGTCGTCCTTGGTATAATGTACGTCCACCCACGGGGCGGTGCGGATGCCCAGAGAATCCATCATCCGCTTGGTGACGGCCTTATCCATGGCCATGGCGCTGCCCAGATAGCCGGAGCCGGTATAGGGCACGCCCACCAGATCGAGGGTTGCCTGGATACGGCCATCCTCGCCGTTGGCGCCGTGCATGGCCAGAAATACCGCGTCGGCCATGGCGCAGACCTTCA
>CAKTZN010000172.1 GCA_934635545.1 uncultured Oscillospiraceae bacterium
GCGTCGTATTTTTCGTAGAACCACAGGTAGTACACCGCGCCCAGGATCACGCCCACCACCACGAAGCAGTCGGCCAGGTTGAACACGGGATAGTCAAACAGCAGCAGGTCGAACATATCCACCACATAGCCGTGGGCGATGCGGTCGATGATGTTGCCCACGCCGCCGCCCAGGATCAGCAGCGCCGCCGCGATGCCCAGGGGATGGCGGACGATGCGGCGGATCAGCAGATAGGCCACCGCCACCAGCAGCACCGCCGTTACGGCGATGAGCATCACCGTCTTGCCGGAGAAGCTGGACCAGGCGGCGCCGTAGTTGTGTACCCGTGTCAACTGCAGGAAGCCCGGCAGAAAGGCCGTGCTTTCGCCCAGGGCCAGGTTGCTGACCGTCCAGGCCTTCAAAAGCTGGTCGCAGCCGATCAGCACCAGCACCACGGCGGCATAGAGAGCGTATATCATAATGGGATCCCTCGATCTTCTGAAAAATAGGTCTTATTATCATACCCCATCGCGGCGGGATTTGCAAGTAGATCCGCCGTGTTCTTGCATTGGGCGGGAAAATCTGGTACACTGGGGTATCATATGCTTGCGGGAGGGCTGACGGTGAAAGGGGTACGGGAACTGAATCTGGAGCAGGGACGGCCCTCGGTGGATCAGGCGCTGGGGTGGCTGGAGGCCGAGCTGGAGGCGGCGCGGAAGATGAACACGCCCCTGATGAAGCTGATCCACGGCTACGGCTCCTCCGGCAAGGGCGGGCGCATCCGCACCGCCAGCCGCCGCTATCTGGAGGAGGCCGCCGGGCAGGGGCGGATCGCGCTGTATCTGCCGGGGGAGCGGTTCACCATCTTTGACGACACCGCCCGCCGGGCCCTGCAGCAGTATCCCCAGCTCCGGCTGGACCGGGATCTGGACCGGGAGAACCGGGGCGTGACATTCGTTTTCTTCCGGGCGCTGTAAAGGCCCGCGGAGCATCATTACAACAGGAGGAACACCAGCATGGAAAACAAGCTGATGGGCAACAAGCTATTTCTGTATATTACCGAATTCTTCGCCGGCGTGTCGGTGATGGCGGTGGAGCTGGGGGCAAGCCGGTTGATGGCGCCCTATTTCAGCTCCTCCCAGATCGTGTGGACGGTGATCATCGGCGTCATCATGATCGCCATGGCCATCGGCAATCTGTGGGGCGGCAAGCTGGCGGACAAGACCAATTCGCCGGACAGGCTCTATGGCCGCATCCTCATCGCCGCCATCTGGATCGCCCTGATCCCCTTTGTGGGCCGGTGGCTCATCGCCGGGGTCAGCCTGCTGCTGGCCACCTTCGTGACGAAGAACTTCCTGGTCTGGGCGGCGCTGGCGGCGTGTCTGGTCATCTTCGCCTTCCCCTGCGTGCTGCTGGGCACGGTGACGCCGTCGCTGACCAAGTTCACGGTGGACAATCTGGACGACACCGGCAAGACGGTGGGCAAGCTGAACGCCCTGAACACCATCGGCAGCATCATCGGCACCTTTGTGCCCACCTTTATCACCATCCCTGCCGTGGGCACGGCGGCCACGTTCCTGATCTTCGCCGGGGTGCTGGCGGCCATCAGCATCGTGTACTTCGCCTTTGCCCGGAAGCGGATGATCAAGGGCATCGTGGCGGCGGTGGTCATCGTAGGGCTATGCTTCACCCTGCCCACCTACAGCTTCGCCTTCTGGGAGAGCGACATCACCCTGGAGGACGAGTCCATCTACAACTACCTGCAGGTGAAGGACAGCGACACCCGGACGATCCTGTCCACCAACGTGCTGTTCGGCGTCCAGTCCATCCAGCGGAAGGACACGGAGCTGACCGGCATGTACTATGACTACGCCCTGGCGGCCCCCTGTATGGCGGGCATGAACGGCAGCGACAACGACAGCCGCAGCGTCATGATCTTGGGCATGGGCTCCGGCACCTATGCCAGCTACTGTGTGCGGTACTATCCCGGCGTGTCGGTGCAGGGCGCGGAGATCGACCAGAAGATCGCCGACATCGCCACGGAGTACTTCGGTCTGCCAGACAGCGTGGAGGTGGCGGTAGAGGACGGCCGGGCGTATCTGACCGCCTCCCAGGAGCAGTTTGACGTGATCATGGTGGACGCCTATCAGGACATCACCATTCCCTTCCAGCTCTCCAGCGTGGAGTTCTTCACCCAGGTGCAGCGGCACCTGAAGCCCGGCGGCGTCATGGTGGTGAACCTGAACATGACCTCCCAGCAGGAGGGCTCCATCAGCCAGTACCTGTGCGACACCATGGCCAGCGTGTTCGCCCACACCTTTTGGGTCAATGTGCCCTCCAACACCAACACGGTGGTGTTCTGCACCGACGCCGACGGTCTGCGCCAGACCTTTGACGCCAACCGGGCGCTGCTGCAGAACGCCAGCTACGCCGCCATGATGGAAAAGGTGGCCCAGAACTTGCAGGACTACACCGGCGGCGACCACATCCTGACGGACGACAAGGCCCCGGTGGAGCTGCTGGGCATGCGGGTGCTGGACGAGCTGATCGAAGGCGAGCTGAATTATTATAAGGAACAGTTCTCCATGGAGGAGATCATCAACATGGTGACGTGAAAATCATAAAAATGGCCGGAGGGTATGTATGGATACCATCAGCGCGGTGAAGAACCGTATTTTACAGCTATGCGGCGAACGGAATATCAGCGTCAATCATCTGGCGTCCATCAGCGCCCTGCCACCCTCCAGCGTGAAGAACATTCTGTATGGAAAGAGCCAGAATCCCAAGCTGCTGACCATTAAGCTCCTGTGCGACGGCCTGGGCATTACCCTGGGCGAGTTCTTCTCCACACCGGAGTTCGACGCGCTGGAGCAGGAGATCCAATAAGCATGAAAAAGACGGCTTGCGCCGTCTTTTTTATATCATCAGGTTCATTTCAGCCAGCCGCCCACAAAAAATGCCCGAAACTGCTTGTAAAACACCGTTCCCGCAAAGCCGACAAGCAGCAGGACCCATGTCAGGAAGATCAGCCAGCTTATGTCATAGGTTTCGGTCAGATTCCGCATACCGGTCCGTGTCTCGACCCAACCCATCACATTATATACGTCGGTGGGCGGCAGAATCGAGGCCCAGATACGCAGAGCGATCTTCCCCAGAATGGCAAGAATCATCGTGAACAGCCACACGATGCGCATGATCGGCCACTTGCTCTCCGCCGCCGGAGCAGCCGTCGGCACGGCCTGCGCTGTGGCCTCCCCGTTCTCCAGCAGCAGATAGTCGGTGGTAACGCCGAACAGGCGGCTGAGGGCGATGACGTTCTCCGTGTCCGGCACTGACGCGCCGCTCTCCCACTTGGACAGGGCCTGCCGGGAGACGTTGATCTGCGTGGCCAGCTCCTCCTGGCTCCAGCCCCGCGCCTTGCGCAGGGCCTGCAGCTTTTCACCAAAGGTCATGGGCAATTCTCCTTTCCGTTTCTGGGATCATTCTACCAGAATCGGAATGTAAAGTCCGCCTATCACGGCTTCCAAATCCGCAACCAGAGTTGACATTGGGGAAATGGGAACCGCATACCGCCTTGTAAAGGGCGGACAGGGCCGTCCGCCCCTACCAGCCATAACCTGAATCTCTGCGCAAAAAAGGCAGCCCGTCCGTCGGACAGGCTGTCTTTTCTGCTCAGTTCTTCTTACCACCGTGCTGGGCCTTCATGCGGCGCTCGTGGTTCAGGATGGTCTTGCGGATGCGGAGGTTCTTGGGGGTGACCTCCAGCAGCTCATCGTCCGCCAGGAACTCCAGGCACTGCTCCAGGCTCATCTTCCGGGGCGGCACCAGACGCAGGGCGTCGTCGCTGCCGGCGGCACGGGTGTTGGTGAGCTGCTTCTTCTTGCAGACGTTCACCACGATGTCCTCCTGCTTGGGGCTGATGCCCACCACCATGCCCTCGTACACGCCCACATTGGCGCCGATGAACAGCACGCCGCGCTCCTGGGCGTTGAACAGGCCGTAGGTGATGGACTCGCCGGTCTCGCTGGCCACCAGAGAGCCGGTGTTGCGGCGGGTCAGCTCGCCCTTATAGGGGGCGTAGCTGTCAAACACGCTGGCCATGATGCCCTCGCCGCGGGTGTCGGTCAGGAACTCGTTGCGATAGCCGAACAGGCCGCGGCTGGGGACAAGGAACTCCACCTTCATGCGGTTGCCGATGGGGGTCATCTCCGTCAGGTCGGCCTTGCGGGCGCCCAGCTTTTCGATGACCGCGCCCACGCTCTCGCTGGGCACGTCCACCACCAGACGCTCGATGGGCTCGCACTTCTTGCCGTCGATGGTCTGATACAG
>CAKTZN010000173.1 GCA_934635545.1 uncultured Oscillospiraceae bacterium
AGTTCTTCTCCTTCGGCACCAACGACCTGACCCAGATGACCTTCGGCTTCAGCCGTGACGACGCCGGCAAGTTCCTGGGCGCCTACTACGACAAGAAGATCTACGAGAGCGATCCCTTCGCCAAGCTGGACCAGGTCGGCGTCGGCAAGCTGGTTGACATGGCCTGCAAGATGGGCCGCGCCACCCGCCCCGACATCCATCTGGGCATCTGCGGCGAGCACGGCGGCGATCCCTCCTCTGTGGAGTTCTGCCACAAGGTGGGCCTGGACTATGTGTCCTGCTCCCCCTTCCGTGTGCCCATCGCCCGTCTGGCCGCCGCTCAGGCTGCCATCAAGGACGCGCAGTAAGCTCCGTATAAAAAAATCACATCACAAAAGCGCCCGGCCATATGGCCGGGCGCTTTTCTGCCAGACGATATTTTTTCTTCTTCGACATCTCGGCATAGTACCCGCAAGCTCTCCAACCACAGCTTTTCAAGTATTTTGTCAGGTGCTGCACGTCCAAGACTGTGGGACACCCCCCATGGTACTTGCGGATTCCGCAAGTTCCATAGGGGGGTACATTTATTTCGTTTTGCCCTGCAGTGCTTCCTTCAGCGTTCGCCAGCCCAGTACCGCGCATTTGACTCGCGCGGGCATATGGGCGATATCCCGGAGGGCCGAGGCCTCCTCCAGACTGTCGATCTCCTCCTCGGTTGCTTCGCCCTGGATCATTTTCAGGAACGTCTCGCCCAGCTTCAGGGCCTCGTCCTTCTTTTTCCCCACGATCATACCCAGCATGATGTCGGCGGAGGCCTGGGAGATGGCGCAGCCGTCGCCCACGAACGCGCCGTCGGCGATGGTGTCGCCGTCCAGCTTCAGCTTGAGAAAGATGTCGTCGCCGCAACTGGGGTTGACGCCCTCCAGCACGATATCGGCGTCCGGCAGATCGTGCTTGAACTCCGGGTGCAGATTGTGCTCGGTGAGGATCTCGTTATAAAAGCTTCTATTTTCCATAGCCCATTCGCTCCCTCAAGGTGGAAAGACTGTTCAGCAGCCGGTCGATCTCCGCCTCCGTGTTGTAAAACGCCAGACTGGCCCGCGCGGTGGACGGGTGGCCCAGATGGGCCAGCAGCGGCTGGGCGCAGTGATGGCCTGCCCGGATGGCCACGCCGTCGCTGGCAAGAATTTCGCTGATGTCGTGGGGGTGGACGCCATCCACCGTAAAGGCGAGGATGCCGCAGTGCTCCTCCGCCATTTCAGAGCCCAGCACATGGACGGCGGGAATATCGCGGATGCCCTCCATGGCCCGGCGGGTGAGGGCCAGCTCCCGGCGGTGCATCTCTTCAAAGCCGATGCGGTTCACATAGTCGATGGCCGCGTGCAGGCCCACAGCACCGGCGGCGTTGACCGTACCGGCCTCAAACTTGTGGGGCAGCTCCGCAAAGACCGCGCCCTCGCGGGTGACGGACTCGATCATTTCGCCGCCGGTGAGGAAGGGCGGCATTTTCTCCAGCAGCGCTTCCCTGCCGTACAGCACGCCGATGCCCATGGGGCCGTAGAGCTTGTGGCCGGAGAAGGCCAGGAAGTCCGCGTCCAGCGCCTGTACGTCCACGGGGATGTGGGGCGTACTCTGGGCGCCGTCCACCACCATCACCGCGCCGTGCCGGTGGGCCATGTCCGCGATCTGGCGGATGGGGTTGATCCGGCCGATAACGTTGGATACCTGGGTACAGGCCACCAGCTTCGTCTTGTCGGTGATAAGGGCCTCCACCTTATTCAGGTCAAGGCTGCCGTCCGGCTCACATTCCATGAATTTCAGTGTCGCGCCGGTCTGGCGGCAGACCATCTGCCAGGGCAGCAGGTTGCTGTGGTGCTCCAGAATGGACACCAGCACCTCGTCCCCGGCCTTTACATGGGAGAGCCCGTAGCTGTAAGCCACCAGATTCAGGCCCTCGGTGGTGTTGCGGGTGAAGATGATCTCTCTGGCGCTTTTCGCGTTCAGGAAGGCCCGGACGGCCTCGCGGGCGTTTTCATAGTCGTCGGTGGCGGCGATGCTCAGGGGATACAGGCCCCGCAGGGGGTTGGCGTTATGAAGCTGATAGAACTTCGCTTCCGTGTCCAGCACGCACTGGGGCCGCTGGGCTGTGGCGGCGTTGTCCAGATACGCGATATCCAGATTCTTCAGCAGGGGAAAATCGTCTCGGTACGCATGTGTCATGTTACAGCACCTCCTCCAATTCTGTCAGGACAGCCGCCTGCGCGGTCTCATCCTGTAAAGTGCGGGCCAGCCGCTCGATGGCGGCGCGGGCCATGATGTTCTCCGCCTCCGCCGCGGAAATGCCCCGGCTCTCGAAATAAAACAGGGTATCCTCGTCCAGCTCACCGATGGTGGCGCCGTGGTTGCCCACCACGTTCTCCTCGGCGCACAGGATCAGAGGCACCGTCTTGTTGACAACGCCGTCGCCCAACATCAGAACCGTCTCCTGCTCGTTGCCCACAGACCCGGCGGAGCCCTTCTTGAAGTCGATGGTGCCCCGGAAGATCTTCCGGGCGTCATCCTTCAGCGCACCGGCGGCATTGATCTCGCTGGTGGTTTTCTGTCCCCAGTGGTCCACCACCAGATTCAGATCCACCGTCTGCTGCTTCTGTCCCAGATAGCCGATCCCGGTCTGAAAGCCCGCGCCGGTGCCGTTCAGCGCGAAGTGGCCGTCGCTGTATACATCGCCCCGGCCCAGCAGGATCTGTATCAGCTCCACCTGACCGTTTTCGGCGCAGCGGCCGTCGGTCTCCAGCCGCAGCAGGGAGTCCTGGGCCGTGTTCTGAATCTGCACCAGCCGCACCCGCGCGTTTTTCTCCACATGAAGCTCCGTCCGCACCAGCAGCTTGTCCGCGGAGCGCAGGGTCTCAAAAACCGTGACGGTCTGGCCCTCCGGCGCGTGGATGTCCACCCGCTTTTCGCTGTAAGCCCCGTCACCGGCAATGTCCAGGCGGACGGTCTGTCCGGCGGCGGTGACCTGCTCAGTGCCCAGGTCAGCGGCATTCTCCCAGGTCAGGGCCGTTTCGTTGACGCCCAGCCGGTTCCATGTGCGGGTCGGGAGCCGGTTGATCAAAATCGTTTCACTCATATCCAAACTCCTTTCAGCCAATGCTGCCCTTCATTTCCAGCCGGATCAGGTTGTTCATCTCCACGGCGTATTCCAGGGGCAGCTCCTTGGACACATTGTCGGCAAAGCCGCTGACGATCAGTGCCCGTGCATCCTCCTCGCTCATGCCCCGGCTCATGAGATAGAACACCGCCTCGTTGCTGATGGCGCCGATCTTGGCCTCGTGGCCGATGGCGGCATCCTTCGTCCGGATGTCCATGGTGGGGATGGTGTCGGAGCGGGAGTCGGAATCCAGCATCAGGGACTGGCAGGACACGGCGGACTTGGCGCCCCTGGCGTTCTTTTCCACCACCACGCTGCTGCGGAAGGTGCTGATGCCGCCGCTCTTGCTGATGGAGCGGGTATTCATGTAGGAGCTTGTGTTTTTGCCCACATGAACTACCTTCGCACCGGTATCCAGATTCTGCCCGGCTCCGGCGAAGGTGACGCCGGTGAACTCCATGCGGGAGTTGTCGCCCTTCAGGATGCTCATGGGATACAGGCAGCCCACATGGGAGCCGAAGGAGCCGGACACCCACTCGATGGTGCCGCCCTCCTCCACCAGCGCCCGCTTGGTGTTCAGGTTGTACATGTTCTTGGACCAGTTTTCGATGGTGGAGTACCGGAGCTTGGCGCCCTTCTTCACATACAGCTCCACGCAGCCGGCGTGGAGGTTGGCCACATTGTACTTGGGCGCGGAGCAGCCCTCGATGAAGTGCAGGCTGGCATCCTCGTCCACGATGATGAGGGTATGCTCGAACTGGCCCGCGCCCTTGGCGTTCAGGCGGAAGTAGGATTGCAGGGGAATGGACAGGTGGACGCCCTTGGGCACATATACGAAGGAGCCGCCGGACCACACCGCGCCGTGCAGCGCCGCGAACTTGTGGTCGTGGGGCGTCACCAGCTTCATAAAGTACTTGCGCACCATGTCGGCGTATTCGCCCTTCAGGGCGCTCTCCATGTCGGTATACACCACGCCCTCGGCGGCCACGGAGTCCTTCACGTTGTGATACACCAGCTCGGAGTCGTACTGGGCTCCCACGCCGGCCAGAGATTTCCGCTCGGCCTGGGGGATGCCCAGCCGCTCAAAGGTCTCCTTGATGTCCTCCGGCACGTCCTTCCAGTCGTTGCGCATTTTGGTGTTGGGGCGGACGTAGGTGGCGATGTGATCCATGTCCAG
>CAKTZN010000174.1 GCA_934635545.1 uncultured Oscillospiraceae bacterium
AAGAAGGAGGACTTCGACATCTGCGAGGTCATGCGTATCGCCCTGCTCAGCATGGAGCAGAAGATCAACGACCGGGGTCTGGACGTGGAGACCAATATCCCCGACGATCCCACCATGGTGCAGGGCGACCGGGATCTGATCACCCAGGTGATCTATAACCTGCTGGAAAACGCGGCCAAGTTCGCCTCCCCCCACTCCGCGCTGTATCTGGGACTGGCCACCAACGACGAAAAGGCCATCATCTCCGTCCGCAACCACGGCGCCACCATCGCCCCGGAGGAGATTCCTCTGCTGTTCGAGCGGTTCCATAAATCCGACAAGTCCCGCAGCGAGGATAAGGACGGCTACGGCCTGGGCCTGTATGTGGTCAAGACCATCCTGGCCCAGCATAAGGAGCACATCACCGTCACCAGCGAAAACGGCCTGACCTCCTTTGATTTCACCCTGCAATTAACTTCCCCCCATAACGCCGAGAGGTAATACACATATGGATGAATTGAGAGACAGAAACGAACCACAAGAGGTGGTGGATTGGTACGTTCCCCAGCAGGGGAAGGAGGTGGTGGATTACTACGTCCACCATCAGCCGCTGCCGGAAAGCGTCCGTCCCGCGGCGCCCCAGCCGCCCAAGAAGAAAAAACGCCTGGGCCTTTGGATCTTCCTGGGCATCATGGCGGTGGTGGCGGTGGTTCTGGTGCTGTTCGCCATCTTCGGCCAGCCCCAGGACGACGGCAGCACCTATGACGGCGAAAACGACGATGCCAGCAGCATCGTGGATATCTTTGCCGACCACGACACCACCATCCCCCGGGTGGACAGCTACGATCCCACGCTGAAGCTGTCCATCACCGGCAGCCACGGCCCGGAGCTGACAGCCCAGGAGGTCTATGCCAAGGTGAATCCCGCCACCGTGCTGGTGGTGGCCCAGCAGGGCGAGGGTGCCTCCGTGGGCACCGGCGTCATCATGACCGCCGACGGCTATGTGATCACCAACGCCCATGTCATCTCCGGCGGCGATAGCTGCTGGGTGGTGCTGGCCAGTGGTCTGGACTACGACGCCCGCCTGGTGGGCTATGATTCCGACGAGGATCTGGCGGTGCTGAAGCTGGAAAACGCCTCCGACCTTCCCACCGCCGAATTCGGCGACAGCGACCTGGCGGTGGTGGGCGACACGGTGTACGCCATCGGCAATCCCCTGGGTGTCGAGCTGCGGGGCACCCTGACCGACGGCATCCTCTCCGCCATCAACCGCGACGTAGAGCTGGACGGCCGCACCCTGACGGTGCTGCAGACCACCGCCGCCCTGAACAACGGCAACTCCGGCGGTCCCCTCATCAACCGGTACGGCCAGGTCATCGGCATCAACACCCTGAAGATGAGCGGCACCGGCGCGCCGGATGAGGCCACGGTGGAGGGCCTGGGCTTTGCCCTTCCCATCTCCAACGCCAGCTTCGTCATCAACGACATCATCGCCAACGGCAAGTTCCACGGCACGCCCACCCTGGGCATCATGGTGGCCACCTATGAAACCGAGGACGGCGGCACCGTCGTGGCGGTGGTAGAGGTCAACGCAGGCTCCTCCGCCGAGGAGGCAGGCGTGCTGGCCGGTGACGTGATCCTGGCGGTCAACGGCCAGACCGTCGCCGACACCGCCGACCTGATGGCCGTCCGCCGCGGCTGCGCCATCGGCGACACCATGACCCTGACCATCCTCCGGGACGGCGAAACGCTGGACATCCCCGTGGTACTGCGGTCAAGCAAGAAGTAAAAAAGAGTGAGCTGCCTTGCAGCTCACTCTTTTTTTGCAATAAATACAACGCTACTCTTTAAAACTATCCACTATTTCTTGCTTTCATCGACAAGATGTGTTATATTATCACTAACGATACATCAAAAATTTAGGAGAAGCGATCGAGGAGGTAAAAATGACTTCTATCACCTGTCCTGAATGTGGTTCTCAATTTTCTGAGCAGCAATTAAGATCTGCTGCTATGTGTCCTTCTTGCGGTCTGCCAGAAACAGAAGTCCGTAAAAGCATACCTACACCCACGCCAGTAACTCCTGAACCCAAGCAAGTGCCTCAGAAAGATGGCGATGACTCTTATAAAACAACGGCTTCTAAGCTTTTGAATGTTCTCGCATGGCTCACTTGGGCTGGCGGTGCCATTGGCAGTTTAATTCTTGCTTCCGAGGCTGCCAACATGCGCAGTAACTACTTGTATACGCAGGCCACCGGGAATACCATGGCTCTTTTGTGCGTCATTGTTCTGTCCTCTGCTTTGGTCACAGGCGCATTATTCTATGGCGCATCCCGCGCTTTGGTTGATCTGCGGGCCATCCGGCGAAATCTGGAACACCTTGCTGCAAAAGAGGAGAAGGAGGAATAATTATGGCTTTGAAGCCCTGTCCTCACTGCGGCCACCCCATCAGTGAAAAGGCCGAACTATGCCCCTGCTGCCATCAACCCCCCAAACTTTCTCCGGAAGAACTGGCTCAACATAAGGTTGCAGAGCAACAGAAAAGAAAACGCACTCTTCTGATTATCGGTATCTGTGCGGTAGTCTTGTTGATAGCGGCTGGCATCTGCGCCGCTCTCTTTCTCCCCCAATACCTAGCGTACCGCGACGCATGCACTTTACTAGATGAACGTAATTATATTGCTGCGGTAGAAGCTTTTGATGATATGGGAGATTATCGGGATAGTACTGAGCAAGCACTCGAAGCTCGATACCAGTATGTCCTTCTTCATAAAACGCGTGATGATAGTCAAACCCGCTACTATCTCCGGCAGTTGATAGACGCATCATATAAGGATGCTGACCAAATTGAGAAACAACTTTATAAGTGGGAAATCACCGTGATATCTTGCGAAACCAAAACAGGTGATTTCGAGAAAAATGATTTCAGTTCCAGTGAACCCCTTTATTTCTACACAAAAGTTCACGGGGGCCGGAGCGGCGAATATCTTCATCTACGTTATGAGGCCACAACTTTTCCTAGTTTTTATTGGCAAACTCAGGGTCTCCAAAGCGCAACTCAAAAAGGCGATATGGGTTCTTTCAAAGATGGGGACTTCTACTGGTTTGGTTGGGAAAGTGGTCTTAACTCAAACGTAATTGACTCTATTTCTTTCTCCCTCTACGATGCAGACACCAATCAACTTTTAAAAACATGCACTGTTTCCATAAATTAATATAATAATTACGAAAATCGCACCACATGCAAAAAATGCTTGCAGTGCGATTTTCTATTTTTTCACCAGCGTCACCACGCCCATCACCAGCAGATATACGCCGAAGGGTCTGCGCAGCAGCTCTGTGTCGATGGCGGTGGCGGCCCAGGCGGCCACCGCCGCCGTCAGCAAGCCCCATGGCACCGCCTGCCGCAGAGCATCCCTGTCCAGCAGCCCGCTCTTCCGGTGGAACAGCAGCCCCGCCCCGGCGGTGGGTAGAAAATACAGCAGGTTGATGCCCTGGGCCGTCCGCTGATCCACCCCCAGAAACAGCGTCATGATCAACAGCAGCAGCGTCCCGCCGCCCACGCCCCAGGCGGACAGGATGCCGGTACCCACGCCCACCAGCAGCGGCAGAAGCCACTCCGTCACAGCAGATACCTCACGCCGCCGTACAGCAGGAACAGGGCGAAGATCCGCCGCAGCCACGTGCTGCTGACCTTCCGGAACAGCGCTCCGCCCACCGCACCGCCGATACCGCCGCCGATCAGGTAGGGCAGCGCCGCCAGCCAGCCAAAGCCGCCCCGCAGCACATAGATCCCCGCCGACAGCACACACAGGGGCAGGATCACTCCCACGCAGGTAGCCAGCGCCCGCTTCTGCTCCATGCCGCACCAGAGGGCCAGCATGGGCGCCATCACCATGCCGCCGCCACCGCCGAAGGCGCCGTTCACCGCTCCTGCCGCCGCGCCCGCCAGCCGCAGCCTTCTCTTTCGCTCCATTCTGTTCACCTCCGCGTATATGTAAGGCCGCCTGCGGGCGGCCTTTTGCGTCAGCTTCTCAGAACTTGCGGAAGCTCTGGCAGTCGGTGCACTGATCCATAGAGGGATTCTGCTCATGGGTACCCACCTGGATGGAGTTCAGGCCGCAGCGGTTCACGTCCTTGCAGTGATGGGCGCAGCTTGTGACCGTGCAGTTGATGGCGTTGTTGGGGGTGCACTCGCAGCCGTCGTTGGTGCAGCCGCACTTCTCGTAATTGCTCATTGTGGTTTCCTCCCGAATAAAAAAGTAAGGTCAGGCGCGGAAAGCGTGGCTTTCCATTTGCCT